>JAHEOG010000033.1 GCA_018609925.1 Gammaproteobacteria bacterium | reverse complement strand
GGCAGATGATCCGGCAGTCTTCCATCTCGCCCCCGCTCAGCTCGCCGTTATCGTGGGTGCAGACATCCTCGATGGCGTAGAAGGTCCCGTTGCAGTTGAACACCGCCACCTGGAGGTCGTCCTCCATCTCCACCGCCTTGTAGCTTCCCGGCGGAAGCTCCTCGGTGGTGCCTACCTCCATCCAGTCGGCCATGGGCTCCTCCTTAGGAAAGACTGCAGTTGGCAGTAGGCAGTTGGCAGTTGGCCGGAATTGTGCTTACTCGCTGACTCCGGCTGAACTTCCGCGGACGAAGGTTTTTCCTGACACCTGAATACTGACGACTGACCACTTCGCCGTTACCAGATGCCCAGGGCCAGCATGGCCTCCTCGGACATGTGGTCCTTGGTCCAGGGGGGATCCCAGACCAGCTCCACCCGGGCGTCGGCTACACCAGGAACGGTGCGCACCGCTTCCTCGACCCGGGCCGGGAAGGTGGCGGCCTCGGGGCATCCCGGGGTGGTGAGCGTCATCTTCACATCCACTGTGTGGTCGGGCTGGATGTCCAGGTTGTAGATCAGCCCCAGGTCGTAGATGTTGACCGGGATCTCCGGGTCGTGGACCTCGCGCAGGGCCCGGATCAGCGCGTCCCGCTCGATCTCCGGCAGCTGGGAGACATCCACCTCGGGCTCGGCCTCCGAGGCTGGGCCCTCCGGGTCCAGGTTCCGCAGGGCCTCCCATGTGAAGGTGGCCTTCTCGTCGGTGTCGAAGGTTACCCGAAGGGCGTAGTGGCCGACGGGCTCGAAGTGATTGATATCGATGCCCTCGGCGTCGGCCCGGTCGGGGAGCGCAGGGGCCTGCTCGCGGAGCAGGTGGTAGGGGAGATCCGAGATATGGCCGTCGGCCCACTCGATCTCCAGGCGCTTGGACCGGGTATGGGGCCGGACCTCGACAGGCTGGTTGGGATCTTCGCTCATGGTGCCTCTACCCCTGTGGCGTAACGGGTCGTCACTCGGTGGTGACCTCGGCCCCGGCTTCGTCCGTTTCCAGGGCGGCGTGGACAGTGTGCCAAGCCAGCGTGGCGCATTTCACGCGGGACGGGAAATCCCGTACCCCCGCCAGCACCGCCAGCTTGTCCAGCTCCGGGGCGTCCTCCACCTCCCGCTGCTTCGTGCATACATCGTGGAAGGCCTGGAATAGCGCTTCCGCCTCCTCCTTGGCCTTGCCTTTGAGGATCTGGGTCATCAGGGAGGCCGAGGCAACGGAGATGGCGCACCCCGTTCCCTCGAAGCTCACGTCCTCCACCGTGTCCTGGTCGTCCACGCGCAGGTAGACGGTAAGCTGGTCCCCGCACAGCGGATTGTGGCCCACCGCATGCCGGTTGTGATCCTCCAGGACCCCGAAGTTCCGGGGATTCTTGTTGTGCTCGAAGATGACTTCCTGATAGAGGTCCCGCACATCGGCCATGGGCCCGTCTCTCCTTTCCCTGTGACCTGTCGCTGCCGTGTCGCTGCCGGGGGCCGGACCGGCCCCGACTAGGCTAGCATCTCCCGGACTTGATGGAGACCCTGGATAAAGGCGTCCACGTCTTCCCGGGTGTTGTAGAGCCCGAACGATACCCGCGTGGTGGCCGGGACCTGGAATCGGTCCATGACCGGCTGGGCGCAGTGGTGGCCCGTCCGTACGGCGATGCCCTGGTTGTCCAGAATGGTCCCGATGTCGTGGGGATGGACCCCCTCCAGGACGAAGGAGAGGATGCCGGCCTTCTCGGCGGCGGTGCCGATCAGGCGCACCCCGGGCACCTCCCGGATGGCCTCGGTGGCGTAGTCCAGCAGCTCGCGCTCGTGCTGGAACAGGGCCTCCAGGCCGATCCCGGTGACGTAATCGAGGGCGGCGTGCAGGCCCACCGGCCCGGAGATATGGGGCGTCCCTGCCTCGAACCGAGCCGGAGGCGGGGCATAGGTGGTGCCCTCGAAGGTTACCCGGCGGATCATCTCCCCGCCGCCCTGGTAGGGGGGCATGGCCTCCAGCCACTGACGCTTGCCGTACAGGACCCCGATGCCGCTGGGCCCGTAGAGCTTGTGACCCGAGAAGGTGTAGAAGTCGCAGTCCAGCTCGGCGACGTCCACCTCCAAGCGCGGCGCCGCCTGGCAGCCGTCCACCAAAACCGGCGCGCCCATCTCGTGGGCGCGGGCGACGATCTCGCGCAGGGGATTGATGGTGCCGAGGGCGTTGGAGACATGGCCGACGGCCACCATCCGGGTGCGCTCCGAGAGCTGCTCCTCGAAGTGCGCCATCTCCAGCTCACCGTTGTCGTTGATGGGCACCACCTTCAGGACCGCCCCGGTCTGCTCGGCGATGAGCTGCCAGGGCACGATGTTGGAGTGGTGCTCCATCTCGGTCAGCAGGATCTCGTCCCCGGCCCCGAATTGGAGCCGACCCAGGCTGGACGCCACCAGGTTGATGGCCTCCGTGGCCCCGCGCACGAAGACGATCTCGCGCGAGTCGCCCGCCCCGATGAACTCGGCCACCCGGGCCCGGGCCCCCTCGTAGGCGTCGGTAGCCCGCTCCGAGAGGGTGTGGGCACCCCGGTGGACGTTGGAGTAGCTGGTCTCGTAGAACCGGCTCACCGCGTCTATGACCGCCTGGGGCTTCTGGCTGGTGGCGGCGCTGTCTAGGTAGATCAGGGGGCGGCCGTGGACCTCTTGGCCGAGGCACGGGAAGTCGGCGCGGAGCCGCCTCGCGTCGGCGTCAGTAAGGTCCTTGCCGGGACGCCCCACCTCTTCGACTGCCACCGTCAGTCCTCCTCGGTCTCGGACTGCGGCAACCGCTGGACCAGCCGGTCCTCCAGCCGGGCGCGGATGGGCTCGATCTTCACGGCCTCGATGATCTCGTTGGCGAAGCCGAAGATGAGCAGGTTCCGCGCCTGGTGTTGGCTGAGTCCGCGGGAGCGCAGGAAGAACAGGGCGTCCTCGTCGAGCTGGCCGACGGTTGCCCCGTGGGTGGCCGAAACGTCGTCGGCGAAGATCTCCAGCTCCGGTTTGGGATCCACCTCGGCCCCGCGAGACAGCAGAAGATTGCGGTTTTGCTGGTCCGAGTCGGTCTGCTGGGCCTGCGGCTGGACCACCACCTTGCCGTTGAAGACCCCGCGGCTGCGGCCGTCCAGGATGCCCTTGTAGAGCTCCCGGGAGACGCAGCCGGGCTGGAGGTGCTCGATCCGGGTGTGGTTGTCCACGTGCTGGCGAACGTCGCCCAGATAGAGTCCGTTGAGGCTGACGTAAGCGCCCTCGGCGTCCAGGGCCGTGTTGACGTCGTTGCGCACCAGGCGGCCGTCGAGGGAGATGTTGTGATGGGTCACACTGCTGTCGGCGCCCTGGTAGCCCTCGAAGGTCGCCAGGTGGTAGGCGGAGGGGGCCTCCTCCTGGAGCTTGTAGACCTCGATTTCGGCGCCTTGGGCGGCACTGGCCTCGGTGACCGCGTTGGTCCAATAGGTGGCCTCGCCCAGGCCCAGGAAGGACTCGATGGCGGTGATCCGGGCGCCCTCCCCGGCAACGAATACATTGCGGTAATGGACCCCAATGCCGTCGATGGCCTCCGAGGCCACGAACAGTAGGTGGACGGGCCACTCCAGTGTGGATCCGGCGGGGACGTGGAGGAAGACACCGTCGCTCATCAGAGCGGTGTTGAGGGCCACGAAGGGCGTGCCCTCGGGGTCGGCGTATCGGCCAAGGTGACCGGCGAGGGATTCCATGCCCGCCTCCAGGGCGGTGCTCAATGGCTGCACGGTGACCCCCTCCGGCAGCTGCCCAATTCGGGAGAGGTCCGCGTCGAAGGCGCCGTCCACGAAGACCAGCCGATGGGTGGCGGGCTCATCGAACAGATAGGGTGCCAGATCGGGTGCTCCCAGCCCGTGACCCGCCCGCTTGGGCAGGGCGAAGTCCCGCTTCTCGATGGGCCGTAGCGAGGTGTACTTCCACTCCTCGTTGCGGGCGCCGGGGAAGCCCAGTGCGGCGAAGCGGGCCATGGCCGCGCGCCGACGCTCGGCGACCCAGTCGATGCCGGCCCCGGGCAGGGTCGACTCGGCGTCGTGATAGAGCTGCTGGTAGTGGCTGACCGGCTCGGTGGTTTCGGCCATGGTCTACTGCTCCTGCGCCGCGGATTCGGGCTCCGCCTCGCCGGATCCGGTGAGCCAGGCGTAGCCGGTGCGCTCGAGCTCCTTCGGCAGGTTGGCGTCGCCGGACTTGGCGATCTTGCCGTCGTAGAGCACGTGCACCTGGTCCGGCACCACGTAGTCCAGCAGGCGCTGGTAGTGAGTGATCAGGATGAAGGAGCGGTTGCCGTCGCGGAGCTGATTCACCGCGTCGGCGACGGTGCGCAGGGCGTCGATGTCCAGGCCCGAGTCGGTCTCGTCGAGGATCGCCAGGCGGGGCTCCAGAACCGCCATCTGCAGCATCTCGTTGCGCTTCTTCTCGCCGCCGGAGAAGTCCTCGTTCACCGAGCGGTAGAGGAGCTGGTCGTCCATGCCGGTGAGCCGCATCTTGTCACGGATGAAGCTCACCAAGTCCATGGCGTCGAGCTCCTCTTCGCCGCGGTGCTTGCGCACCGCGTTGACCGCCGACTTGAGGAGGTAGATGTTGCTGACCCCCGGGATCTCCACCGGGTACTGGAAGGCCAGGAACAGGCCCCGGGCGGCGCGCTCTTCCGGGGCCATGGCCAGGAGGTCCTCGCCGTCGTAGGTTACCGAGCCCTCGGTGGTCTCGTAGCCCTCGCGACCCGCAAGGGCCCCGGCCAGGGTGGACTTGCCCGAGCCGTTGGGTCCCATGATGGCGTGGACCTCGCCGGGCCCGACCTCGAGGTCGATCCCGCTCAGGATGGGGGTTTCGTCGACACCGACGTGCAGGTTGCTGATGCTGAGCACGGTTGCTCCCTTCGCAAGTGGTATTCGGTTGGAGCCGGGCGGCTTTAGCCCACGCTGCCTTCGAGGCTGACCCCGAGCAGGTTCTGGGCCTCCACGGCGAACTCCATGGGCAGCTCCTGGAACACCTCCTTGCAGAACCCGGAGACGATCATGGAGACCGCGTCCTCGGGATTGATGCCCCGCTGGGCCAGGTAGAAGAGCTGGTCCTCCCCGATCTTGGCGGTGGAGGCCTCGTGCTCCAGCTGGGCCGTGGGGTTCTTGGCCTCGATGTAGGGGAAGGTGTGGGCCCCACAGGTATCGCCCATGAGCATGGAGTCGCACTGGGTGTAGTTGCGCGCGTTCTCGGCGTTCTTGCCGACCTGGACGAGCCCGCGGTAGGAGTTCTGTCCGTAGCGGGCGCTGACGCCCTTGGAGATGATGGTGGACTTGGTGTCGCGGCCCAGGTGGGTCATCTTGGTGCCGGTGTCCGCCTGCTGGTAGTTGTTGGTCACCGCAACCGAGTAGAACTCGCCCACCGAGCGGTCCCCGCGCAGGACAACCGAGGGGTACTTCATGGTGATGGCGGAGCCGGTCTCCACCTGGGTCCAGGAGATCTTGGAGTCGTTGCCCCGGCATTCGCCGCGCTTGGTCACCAGATTGTAGATGCCGCCGCGGCCGTCCTCGTCGCCCGGGTACCAGTTCTGCACCGTGGAGTACCTGATCTCAGCACCCTCCTCGGCGACGAGCTCCACCACCGCGGCGTGGAGCTGGTTCTCCGAGCGCGCGGGGGCGGTGCAGCCCTCCAGGTAGCTCACCTGGGCGCCCTCGTCGGCGATGATCAGGGTGCGCTCGAACTGGCCTGTATCGGCGGCGTTGATCCGGAAGTAGGTGGACAGCTCCATGGGGCACTTGACGCCCTTGGGCACGTAGACGAAGGAGCCGTCGCTGAACACCGCCGAGTTCAGCGAGGCGAAGAAGTTGTCGCCGGGCGGGACCACCGTACCCAGGTACTTCTCCACCAGCTCGGGGCACTCGTGCACCGCCTCGGAGAAGGAGCAGAAGATGATGCCCTGCTCGGCGAGCTTCTCCTTGTAGGTAGTGGCGACCGAGACCGAGTCGAAGACGGCGTCCACCGCGACGCCGGCAAGGGCCTTCTGCTCTTCCAGCGGGATGCCCAGCTTCTCGTAGGTCTCCAGGAGCTTGGGGTCCACCTCGTCCAGGGACTCCGGCCGGTCCTCGTCGGAGAAGGACTTGGGCGCCGAGTAGTAGACGATGTCCTGGAAATCGATGTAGGGATGGCGGATGTTGGCCCACCGCGGCTCCGTCATCTCCTTCCACTGGCGGTAGGCCTTCAGCCGCCATTCCAGCATGAACTCCGGCTCCTCCTTCTTCTCGGAGATCATGCGGATGATGTCCTCGTTGAGCCCCGGCGGGACCGCATCGGCCTCGATGTCAGTGTAGAAGCCAGGCTCGTAGCCCTTGTTGAGCACCTCTTCGAGCTGGGAAGACGCCATGGTTGCCTCCATCCCGGAAGGTTGGCCGGGGTCCTTTGGGTCCGGATCCCGGGTGGGAATCGTCGTTAGAGAGCCGCCTTGTGGGGCTCGCGGTAGAAGGCGAGGGCGCTTTGGGCCACGCCTCCCTCGGAGATCGACTCGTTCATATCCGCCAGCGAAACATCCTCCAGGGCCCTGAGGATGGCTCGATTGATCCGCTGCCAATTGGTTTGAACCCGGCAGGAGTCCTCCTGTTCGCACCGCACCGAATCGCTCGCGCATTCGGTCAGGGCAATGGGGCCCTCCATGGCCCGGATCACCTCGGCCACTGAAATCGACTCCGGGGCGCGGGTGAGCCGATACCCCCCGTTCTTGCCCCGCTGGGCGGTCAAAAGATCGCCGCGCTCCAGCGTCTTCAGGATCTTGCTGACCGTGGCCACCCCGATCCCCAAATCCTGCGCCAGCTCCCGCGCGCTGAACCGCCGGCCCGGCTCGCGGGCCAGGTGGGTCATTACCACCGTGCCGTAATCGGTCATCTTGCTGATGCGAAGCATCCGTTGGGCCTCCGCTGATCGGCCCGGCCGCGCCGGATACCGCCCCTGCTAAAAAGTAGGACTAATTTAGTCCTATTTAGTTTCCGGTGCAAGTCCAGTGCGGGCTTCTTCCGGGCATCTCGTTCCTTATCGGGAGCCGGGTAAGGGGGCGTCCCCTTGGGAACAGGGCGGAAGCCTCCCGCTGGCTGCGGAGGCGGCGCGTTCGAGCACAGGGCTCCGGAGTGCTGGTGGCTAGCCGATGGTCCGGGTGTAGAGATCCCGATCCGCCGCGTAGCATGCACAAGCGGTCGCCATCAGGCTGTGCCGGTCAAGGATGGTAAGGCTGCCCCTGTGATACCGGATTAGACCGCGTCGCTGCAGCGCCGAAGCAGCCTCGGTAATACCGGCGCGGCGCACGCCAAGCATGTAGGCGAGAAACTCGTGGGTGATGGGGAAGGTATCGCTACGGGCGCGGTCGGCGGTCATCAGGAGCCAGCGGGCGAGGCGCGCCTCGACCCGATGGAAATAGGCGCAGGCGGCCGTTTGCGCGAGCTGGCCCATCAGGACAAACAGGTAGCGCTTCACAACATCTTCCAGTACCGGGGCCTGGGCCAGCTCGCCATGAAACGTATCGGCCCCCAGCCGCAGCGCCGATCCGGCCCCCTGAACCACGACCTGAGTAGGTGAGCGGGCGATGCCCAGGATCAAGGAAGCGCCCAGCATGCCCTCGCTTCCGATCAATCCCAACTCCAGGCTGGGCTGGCCCTCGATGGTGGTAATCAGGGAAAGGAAGCCTTCGGTAGGGAAATAGACAAAGTCGAGGGGCTGGGAGGGCTCCGCCAGGATCTCCCCGAAGGGGAGGGTGACGGGCTCCGCCCGTTTCGACAGGCGCTCGCGGTCGGGCCCGGGAAGGCCCGCAAGGAGGTAATTGGCGGCGGCGCCATCAGCGTGTGGGGACAAGGAGCCACTCCTCGTGTGGGGCAACGCGGCCATCCGAACACGAGTGGTGGTGCTCGTCCCTACGTTGGGTGACCGAACCGACGTCTTCTCAGTCGGTTACGCCCAGTATGGGCCTTCTCTTATGGCTTGTCTGTGCATTGGCCCCGGAGAGGGTGTGGCCGGGCGCTGGCGGGCTCGGTCGGTGAACGCTCCGGGCCGTAACGAAACGGTTATCGGGCGGTTTCGCGGGGAAGCAGGCGCTCGTATTCCTGCTTGACGACCTCGTAGCACTCGCAGGTACGCGCCTCCAGCTCCGTCCGCTCGAGGATGGTGATGTGGCCGCGACGGTAGGCGATCAGGCCATCCTTTTGTAGCTTGTTCGCGGCTTCGGTCACCCCCTCCCGACGTACCCCGAGCATGTTGGCGATCAGCTCCTGGGTCATGTACAGCTCGTCCGACCGTAGCCGATCGTGGCTCAGTAGCAGCCAGCGGCAGAGCTGCTGGTCCAGGGTGTGGTGGCGATTGCATACGGCCGTCTGCCCCATTTGGGTAAGCAGGGCCTGGGTGTAGCGAAGCAGCAGCCTTTGCATCGGGCCGGCTCGATAGAAGGCCGCCTTCAAGACGTTGCCCGGCAGCTTGTAGGCGTAGCCGCCCGACTGAATCACCGCGCGGCTAGGGGTGGTCTCCCCGCCCATGAACAGCGATACCCCGACGATGCCCTCGAAGCCCACCACGGCGATCTCAGCCGAGCCCCCGTCTTCCATGACGCACAGCAGCGAAACGATGGCGTCGATGGGGAAATAGACGTGCTTCATCTCGACGTAGGGCTCGCAGACCGAGTCCCCGAGCGGGAGATGGACCAGCTCCAGCTCATCCTGGATGCGCTCGTATTCCTCTCGGGGCATAGCCGAAAGGAGGTGATTCTCCGAGGGAATATGAGGCTCGGCCATTTGGCTCCTCCACCTCATCATTGGCGGGGGTCTTTACGGGGCATGCCCGGCTCCGGCAACAAGGGCGTGACCCCAAAAAGGCAGAAGGCCGGGCTGGGGAGCTCCCGATTCCGCCCCTTTTCGTACGGTAACGAACTAAGTATGGCACGGGTTCTTGGATTGGCGCCAAATCGGTCCCGCACCCAGAGACGCCAGTAAGGGTGATTGGGACCTGGAAACCGGAGATAGGCCAGAACAGGGACTCTGTTCGCTTGTGCACATAGCCCCCTCCTCGAATCTCCCTAAAGCGGGGAATGGCCCGATAGGAATCCGGGAAATCGGGATCCCGGATATGTGGGTGTTTGCTACCGCACAGACTCCTCCATTCCGAGTCCTCATGCTACAGAAATTGGGCCAAATGCGGGGAGGATGGCAGGCATGGGGGAACCAACCCTTACACCGGCCTCCGAGTCGGGCGCAAAAGCGGTTTCGGGGGTCGATCCCGTCACCGTCTTACTCCTCGACACCCATGCCGATGGTCCCCATCGCGTCGAGCGGGCCTTGAACGGTGCAGGCGTCGAGAATTTCCGGGTCGAGTGGGTGACCCGGGTAGGTCATGCCTTGGAGCGTCTCCCCAAAGGAGACGTTGATGTCGTGCTGGTGGGGATGAGCCAGGGCGTTCTCACCGGGACGGAGGCATTCGACCGGATCCATGGCGCCACTTCGGATGCCTTGGTTCTGCCTTTGAGCCCGGGCGATTCCACAGGCACCGACGCGAATGCCGGGGAGAAGGAGGATCCGGCTCCCCCTTCCCTGGGGGAGGACCACTGGCTGCCGGATGCCTTGAGCTACGTCAGCCAGCGAAAGCGTGTGGAGAACGCGTTGCGCGGGGCCGAGGAGGTCCTTTTCGAGGAGAAGGAACGGGCCCAGGTAACCCTGAACTCCATCGGCGATGCAGTGCTGGTTACCGATACGGTTGGTCATGTGACCTATCTGAACCCAATGGCCGAGGAAATGACCGGATGGAGCGGGCCCGACGCGGTGGGAAAGCCCCTCTGCGAGGTCTTCCGGATAATTGACGGAACCACCCGGGAGGCCGCTGACCTCCCGGCCGAACGGGCCATGCGCCAGGATGAAACGGTTGGGCTGGCGGCCAACTGCGTTCTGGTCCGTCCCGATGGCACCGAGTCCGGGATCGAGGACTCAGCGGCCCCGATTCACGACCGCCACGGGGGGGTTTCCGGGGCGGTGATCGTGTTCCGGGATGTCTCCCAGTCGCGGGACATGGCCCGCAAGATGGCCTACCTGGCCCAGCACGACACCCTTACCGGCCTAGCCAATCGGATCCTCCTGGAAGAGCGGGTCGACCAGGCCCTGCGGCAGGCGCGCCGGTCCAGCCAGCGGATCGCCTTGCTGTTCGTGGACCTCTGTAACTTCAAGCGGATTAATGATGCTTGGGGTCACCTCTTTGGGGACCACGTTCTGCAGGAAGTTGCCCGGATCCTAACCGACCAGGTGCGCGAGACCGATACCGTTTCCCGGCAGGGTGGCGACGAGTTCGTGGTCCTGTTGACCAATCTGGAAAACCCCGAGGATGCGGCCCGGGCGGTCGAAAATCTGACGGGGGCCTTCGCCGAGCCCATAGAGGTGGACGGGGACGCCCTCTCTGTGGAAGCGACCGTCGGGATCAGCGTCTATCCCGATGACGGGCCCGACATGGAATCCCTACTGCACCATGCGGATCAGGCCATGTATTGGGCCCGGGATGCGGAGCCCGAAGAGGAGCCCACCAGATACGCCTTTTCTCCCATGCACGGGCAGAGCCCGCCGATCCGAGGCCGAGCCGAGGAGGAGCTCTTTACGGGGTTCAAGAAGGGCGAGCTGGTTTTGCACTACCAGCCCCAGTTCGAGGTCAGCTCGGGACGAGAACTGGGGGTTGAGGCCCTCGTCCGCTGGCAACAACCCCTTAAGGGACTGGTGTTTCCGGGTCAGTTCATTCCCTTAGCCGAGCGTAGCGGGCTCATCGTCCCGATCGGCCATTGGGTTATGCAAGAGGCCTGCGAGCAGGTCCGGGAGTGGCAGCGATCGGGACAAGGGATGCTGCCGGTCGCCATCAATGTCTCCGTGGTGGAGCTTGAGCAGTCCTCCTTCTGCGAGGGCCTGGCCGCGATCCTTCGGCTGGCTGGCCTGGCCCCGGGCAACGTCGAGCTGGAGCTCACCGAAACCGCGCTCATGGAGCACCCTGACACGGTCCTGGCGACGCTGAAAAAGCTCAAGGAGCTGGGGGTGCGGCTGGCCCTTGACGATTTCGGGACCGGCTTTTCGAGCCTGAGCTATCTTCGCCGCTTCCCCATCGATACCCTCAAGATCGACCAGTCCTTCCTGGGGGCTCTCAAAAGGCAGCCGGAAAGCGCGGTGCTCTTGCGCTCGATCATTGGCATGGGCAAGAGTCTCGGTCAGCGGGTTGTGGCGGAAGGGGTGGAGACGGCCGAGCAGCTCGGCTTCCTACGGGATCACGGTTGCGACGGGGCGCAGGGCTTTGGGCTGGCGAGACCCCAGGAGGCCGAGGGCACCGGTTCACTTGCATTGGGGAACCGGCCCCGAGGGACGGCGTGGAATAATCCCATGTTGGGGCCCTTGGGCTGAGCAGGGGGTAGGTTCGTGGGCAGGGTCGGTAGGGGATCCATGAAATAGCGCAAAAAGGCCGCCCGGAAACCATCCGGGCGGCCTTTTTGTTGAGCTCAAAAGGGCCATTGGTGGAGGCGGCGGGACTCGAACCCGCGTCCGCAAGCCGTCCACTATTGGATCTACATGCTTAGCCGCCCTTGGTTTTCCCGATTGCCAGCCCGGGTGGCGGGGCCGCAACCGGAGAGCCCGGTTTGGCTTTAACGGCGGGTTGCCCCGGGCGGGGCGTCGCCGCGATCCCGTGAAGGTCGACCCCCGTGCTCCTTCGCCACGGGCAGCTCAGGACGGGGGGTAGCCGGCTTTATGCGGCTACGGCGAACTCTTCGTTGTCGGCAGGTATCTTTGCCCGCTGGGAGGTTTTACGAGGTTACCCAGCTACCTCGGCATGCACCAATAGCTTGCGAGCTCACGTCGATTCCAAATCGCCCCCATAGCTAATCAGTACCCAGCGTATCAAAGGGGTCCCGCCGGGACCAGCCTCGCCGGATTCACCCCATTCCGACGGTGCCGCTTGCCGGAAGTTCCTGAAAGCCGGGAGA
This sequence comes from Gammaproteobacteria bacterium, assembly GCA_018609925.1. Taxonomy (GTDB): domain Bacteria; phylum Pseudomonadota; class Gammaproteobacteria; order Thiohalorhabdales; family Thiohalorhabdaceae; genus Thiohalorhabdus. The sequence goes on along the minus strand of JAHEOG010000033.1, from coordinate 3,149 downwards.
CGCCAAGCCGCCAAGAGGCCAAGGAACCGCAACGGGGGAACGGCCAAGCCCGCTATGGGCCCGAAATAAAAAAGGGCATTACGCGGAGCCCCCGGCGACGAAGGAGTCTCCCGTGCCAGCCCCTTCGGAAGATCGCCTCGTTCCTTCGGTGGTGGCTAGGACAATCAGCGGATACCCGGTTTATCGGGCCCTTGTCCCTTCCCGTGCCTTGGGCTCCGCCTTGGGCCCCTTGCGGCTAAAACCCGTTCGAATGGGGCTTGTTGGCGCATTCCCTCTGCCAGTCCCTACCCCTGATTCTTCTCCTTTAGCAGGCGCTGCTTCTGGCGCTGCCAGTCTTTTTCCTTTTCGTCCTGGCGCTTGTCCACCTTCTTCTTCCCCTTGGCCAGGGCGATCTGGACCTTGGCGAGGCCGTGGCTCCAGTGCAGGTCCAAGGGCACGATGGTGTAGCCCTTCTGCTGGGTCTGGCCGATGAGCCGGCGGAGCTCGTGGCTGTGCAGCAGCAGGCGTCGGGTCCGAGTGGGGTCCGGGGTTATATGGGTCGAGGCCTCGGGCAGGGGCGAGATGCGGGCCCCCACGAGCCAGGCCTCCCCGCGGTGGATGACGACGTGGCTCTCCTTGATATTGGCCCGCCCCGCTCGCAGGGCCTTCACCTCCCAGCCCTGCAGCTCCAGCCCGGCCTCCATCTCCTCCTCAAGGTGGAAGTCGAAGCGGGCCTTCTTGTTCTGGGCGATCTGGCGGGGGGGGCCGGCCATGGGGTCACTCCCTCGGGGCAAGGGGGATCTATCCTATCCTTGCCCCGCCTGTCCCGGCAATCGGCCTTGGCGGGCTTGTCCCCAGCATGTTTGGTAGGGTAGGGACGCTTTGCGCCGGGGCCACTGTCCCGGCCCCTGCCTCACGGACGGGTCAAAAGGGGCTAGTCCGCCTATGAGCGAAGCTCGGGAGCAGTGGGGATCCACCGCCGGATTCCTGATGGCCGCCATCGGCTCCGCGGTGGGCCTCGGCAACATCTGGCGCTTCTCCTATGTGACCTACGAGAACGGGGGCGGGGCCTTCCTCGTCCCCTACCTGCTGGCCCTGTTCATCGTAGGCATCCCCCTGCTGCTGCTTGAGTTCGGCCTAGGCCACTACATGAAGGCCTCCGCGCCGCTGTCCATGTTCCGCATCGACCGGCGGTTCCAGTGGGTGGGGTGGTGGGCGGTGGTGTTTACCATGTTCGGCATCCTGACCTACTACTGCGTCGTAATCGCCTGGTGCCTGAACTACATCCTGTTCTCCCTGTACCAGCCCTGGGTAGGGGCGGAGGGCGGAGCTGACGGCTTCTTCTTCGCCGAATTCCTGGGGGCCAAGCCGTCTCCGGGAGAGCCCCTGCGGGGTCCTGCGGAGCTGACCGCGCCGAGGGCTAGCGTGGTCGTGACCCTGGCCCTGGTCTGGGCCATCAATGGGGTCATTATCGGCCGGGGCCTGCGTCGGGGCCTGGAGCCGGTCATCCGGGTCTTCATCCCCTTGCTGTTCGTGCTCATGATCCTGCTGGTGGTCTGGTCCCTGTTCCTGCCCGGTTCCGGGCGCGGCCTGGCCTGGTACCTCCAGCCGGACTGGTCCCAGCTCGGGAACTGGCGGGTCTGGGTGGCGGCCATTAGCCAGATCTTCTTCACCCTCTCCCTGGGCTTCGGGATCATGATCGCCTACGCCTCCTACCTGCCGGAGCGCTCCGATATCACCCGCAATGCCTTGCTCACCGCCTTCGCCGATTCCGGCTTCGCCGTCTTCGCCGGCGTGGCGGTTTTTGCCACCCTGGGCTTCATGGCGCAGGTCCAGGGCCAAGAGGTGGGGGAGGTGGTCACCAGCGGCATCGGGCTGGCCTTTGTCGCCTACCCCAAGGTAATCAGCGAGCTGCCCTTTTTGCCCGTGGTGTTCGGGGTGCTGTTCTTCACCGCCCTGGCCATCGCCGGGCTGTCCTCGTCCCTGTCGCTGATCCAGGCCTTCGTCTCGGCGCTGGGCGACAAGTACGAGATCGACCGCCCCAGGATGGTGGGGACCGTGTGCACAGTGGGCTTTGTCCTGGGCCTGGTGTTCACCACCGGGGCCGGGATCAGCTGGCTCGACATCGTGGATCACTTCATGACCAGCTACGGGCTGGTCCTGGTGGGCCTCCTGGAGGCCCTCATCGTGGGATGGGTCTTCGGGGGGGAGCGCCTCGGGGCGCACATCGAAGAGGCCGGCGATTTCCGGCTCAATGCCCACTACGGCACCTTTATGCGGCTGATCATGACGGCGGCATTGGCCCTGACCTGGTTTGGCCTCCACCAGGCCGAGGGTGGGCTCGGGCCCTTCCTCGCGCGCCTGTTCGTTCTGCTCTCCATCGCCGGGGTCTGGCTCAAGCGCTCCTGGCTGGATTACAGCCTCAAGGTCATTATCCCGGTGGTCCTGTTGGCCCTGATCGATCGCTCCCTGGCCGAGGAGCTCACGGCGCCGTACGGGGGCTATCCCACTGAGGCCCTCGCCGGTGTCGGCCTGGGCTGGCTGGTGGCTACGCTCGTCGTGGCGGTGGCCATCGACCGGCATTCGTGGCGCGAGTCCCAGCGCCGCCCTGGTTCCTGATCCCCGTCCCGGAGGACCGAATCCCCCATGCCGGCGCTGGAGCGAAGCGAAGTGGTGCCCTTCACCCCGGAGCAGATGTTCCAGCTGGTGATGGACATCGAGTCCTATCCCGAATTCCTGTCCTGGTGCAGCTCCGGCCGGATCCTCTCGCGGGAGGAGGATTGCCTGACCGCGGAGCTCACCCTGGAGTACAAGGGGCTGCGCAAGTCCTTCGCCACCCGCAACCGCTTCCAGCGGCCTAAGCTGGTGGAGATCCGCCTGCTCCGGGGGCCCTTCCGCTTCCTGGAAGGGGTGTGGACCTTCGAGGCCCAGGAGGACGGCCGAACCCGGGTGCACGTCTCCATCCAGTTCGAGTTCATCAACCGGTTCCTGTCGGCCATGATCGGCCCGGTCTTCCACCGGGCCATTGACACCCTTGTGGCGGACTTCCGCCGCCGGGCGGAAGTGGTCTACGGGCGGCCCTGAAGGGGCCCATGCGCGTCGGCGTGGCCTATGCGGAACGGGATCATCAGGAGTGGCTTGAGCTCGACGTGCCGCAGGGCACCCCGGCG
>JAHEOG010000032.1 GCA_018609925.1 Gammaproteobacteria bacterium | reverse complement strand
GCGGCTGCCCACCGAGTGGCTCGGGTCCACGCAGACCGGCATGCGGGTTAGGCGCTTGATGACCGGAACCTGGCCGAAGTCGATCAGGTTGCGGTGGGGCGGGGCCATGTGGGTTTTCACCCCCCGCAGGCAGAACACGATGTTGCGGTTGCCCCGGCTGGCGATGTATTCACAGGCGTTGAGGGATTCCTCCAGGGTGATGCCGAAGCCCCGCTTGTAGAGGATCGGGAACTCGGTCTGGCCGCCGACCTCTTTCAGAAGCTCGAAGTTCTGGGCATTGCGGGTCCCCACCTGGAGCATGACCCCCGTAGGATGGCCGGCTTCGGCAAGCGCTTCCCCGATCTCCTGCACGTGGACGGGATGGGTGACCTCCATGGCCACCACCCGGATCCCGTACTTCCCCGCCAGCTCGAATACGTAGGGCAGGCACTCGGCCCCGTGGCCCTGGAAATCGTAGGGGCTGGTGCGAGGCTTGTATGCCCCCATGCGTGTGGCCGGCAGCCCTTGGGCCTGGAGGGCGGCCATCATGCGGTCGGTGTTCGTTCGGTTGTCCACCGCGCAGAGGCCGGCGAACAGGTGGAAGTTGTCCTGACTAAAATGCAGCCCGTTGTAATCGAAGCCGGAGGGCTGTACCTGGCCCTTGTGCCGGCCCAACAGCCGGTAGCGGTCGGAGACCCGGACGACACGCTCCACTGCGGGCTGGCCCCCGATCTCCTCGCTGTCCAGGCCGGCGGTGTCCCCGATTAGGTAGAGCTCGGTGACGGTCTGTGTGGTTCCGTGCTCCTGGTGTTGGCGAACCTCGATCCCCGGCTTCGCCGCGAGGAAGTCCATCAAGTGGCGATACTCCGGATCCTCGCTGGTGATCCCGGCCTTCAAGATGATGATCATGGTGCCTTTCGCTGGGGTTGGGGCCTCACCCGGAATCGGAGGAGGGCCCGGGGTCGTTTTTGGTGAAATGGAAGTAATGCCGGATGGGCAAACCGTCCGGATGGCGGGCCTCGACGTCCTCGGGGAAGGAGCTGAAGGGCGCCGCCAGACGGATGATCCGCTTGGCCCCGGCGTCCAGTAGATTGCTACCGGAGGAATCCAGGATCTCCACCTTGATCAGGGAGCCGTCGGGCCGGACGTGGACCGCCACCCGAACCCGGCCGGTGATGTCGCGCTCACGGGCCTCCTCGGGGTAATTGTTGGCCCCGACCCTCTGGATCTTGCTGATCAAGCCGTTGATGTAGCCTGCGGTGGCGTCCTTATGGGTGGCCTGACGGGCGGCGCCGTCCTTGTCGGCCTGGACCTGGCGCTGTTGTCGCTCGCGGCTCCACCGGGCTAGCTGCCGATCCGAGGGATACAACCGCATAGGCCGTTCCTTGGCGGGCTGGGTGGCGCCTTCCTCGCCCCTCGAGGGGGCTTTCGCTGCGGTCACCTCCCTTGCCGCCTCCTGGGCGGTTAGGACCGGGGTTTCGGCGCTCCGAGCGGGCTCTCGGACCGGCTCGCCCTGGGTGGCCTGCGCCGGAGGGGTGGACTCCGGGCGCACCGCCCGTTGCGGGGTGGCCAGCGGAACCTCTGGACGCTGGCGCCGGGCGGGGTTGGGTGACAGTGCCTCCCGGGTCTGGGCGTCCACCCCGCGGGCCTCCTGGGCCTGGCTGGCGGCCCGGGAGGTGGTGTCCTGCGAGGGACTGCCCTGGTGCTCGGGGCGGTACTCCACCATGTGCATATCCTCGCCCCGGTCCGCGCCCGGCTCCGGGGTCAGCACACCGATCCCTAGCAGCACCCCCGCGTGGAAAACGGCGGAGGCCAGGAGAGCCAGGGCCAGGCTGGGATCCAGAGAGGGGCTAATTGCCAGCCGGTCCATGCTCAGACGGGGCCTCCCTGCGCCATTCCCGAACGAGCAGGAACGCGGCCAAGCCGTTGAAGGTTCCGGTGATCGCCGCCCCCACTCCGAGGATCGGCAGGAGGGCGAAAAGCCCGGGATGGTGAACGAACAGCCCGTAAGCCACCAGGAGTTGCCCGCTGATGTGAGCGACCGCTGCGATTACGCTATACCCTACCGGACCGAGCCCCCTTCCCGGCAAGGCCTGGCTGAGCCCCATGGCCGCCAGTGCGGCTAGCCCGCCGCCGAGGGACAGCCAGAACGCCGGTGACAGCAGGGTCCCGAGGAGGATGCTGGCCACCAGGATCCGCAGCAGGGTCACCGCGACCGCGGTCGGCCACCCCCACAGGCACAAGGCGGCAACGGTGATGACATTGGCCAGCCCCGGCTTGATGCCGGGGAGGATCGGTGGCAGAGCTGCCTCGAGGAGGTGGATGGCCACCGCGAATGCCGCAAGCCAGGCCACGTAGAGATCCCTCCGCAGCGCAGTTAGGCCCGGAGGACCCTGCAGCTCAGTAGCTGACCGCATGCCAGGGCTTACCTTGTTCGCCGCCGACGCGGACGAGCACCCGGTTGGGTACGCAGGCGGCGGTCTCCCCGGCCTGGGCGAGCCAGCCCCGACCCAGACAGCGCTTGCGCTGGCACGGGGCGTGCCGGAAACGAATGGCACCATCCCGAATCTGGAGCTCGGTGGGGCCGAGCGCGCCTCGGATGGTCACCTTGCGTGGACGGTCCAGGGCGAGGCGCTTCACAGCCTCCCCTCGGACCCGGACCACCGCCTCCTCGCCTGGGGGCCGGGCGAAGGCCTGGATGCCCAGTAGGATCATACCCCCCCAAACCGCGATCAGCACGAGGCGGTCCGCGGGGGTGGTGGCGCGGGCAAGGAAGGTCAGAGTCCCCTTCACGGTGCCAGGATCTCCTCGGAGCGCCAGTGGAGGCGCCTCCGCATGGTCGGACTGGCGTGGGCCTTTCCGGAGGTATCGATAACCAGCCCGGGCAGGCCCGGGCCCAAGGCCTCCAGGCCCTGGGATCCCTTGCTGAACAGGGCGGTGCTCCAGGCGTCGCTCTCGGTGGCCCGGGGACCCAGTACGCTCGCCTGTTGGGCCCGTCGAGCGGGGCGCCCCGTGGTTGGATCCAACAGGTGGTGGAAGCGCTTCCCCTCCGCCCGGAAGAAGCGCTCGTAGTCGCCGGAGGTCACCATGGCCTCGCCGTTACGAAGCTCCACTGTGGCGATGACGTGGTGCTCCCGACGGGGGTGGCGGATGCCGATCCGCCATGGGCGCTCGCCGCGGCGGCCCAGGGCGCGCATGTCGCCGCCGGCGTTGACCAGGGCGTTGTCGACCCCGTGCTCCCGCAGGGCCGCCACCGCCCGATCGACGGCAAAGCCTTTGGCGATCCCGCCCAGGTCCAGAGTAGCGCCAGGGTGCTCCAGTCGTCCCTCAAGGGATCCCTCGCGGCGCAGGGCGAGGGCCGGTTGGCTTGCCCCCGCTTCCAGGAGGCCCCGGATGGCCTTCTCGGGAGGAGGCCGACCGGGGAAGGGGGGCTCCCGGAAGCCCCAGAGCGCCACGAGGCGGCCCAGATGGGGATTGAAGGCATTGTCACTGGCCCGCTGGACCGATAGGGCCCGGGGGACCAGCTCGGTCAAGGGTCCCTCCAAGGCCACCCACCGGCCGTGGCCGCGGGCGTTGAAGCGCACCAGCTCGCTCTCGCCGTCCAAGGGGGTCAGGGCGTCGTGCAGGGACCGCATCTCGAGGAAGGCCGCGCCGGCGGCCTCCCGGAAGGGCTCCGCTCCGACCCCGGTGGCGGAGATCTCCACCAGAGTGCCCATGACGAAGGCCCGCTCGTTATGGACCTCCACTTGATCCTGGCAGGCCCCGAGGGCCAGGGCGACGATCGGGAGGACGAGCCGGTAGGCCTTTTCCGACGGGGGTGCCGAAAACCGGATCATTGGGGCCCGGGGTAGTGAGGGCCCTGCGCCAGCCGTTGCTCCAGGGCATCGAACAGGGTGGCGCAGATATTGGTCCCGGCGTAGTGATCCATCTCCTGGACACCGGTGGGGCTGGTGACGTTGACCTCGGTCACGAGGCCCCCGATCACGTCGATCCCGGTGAACACGAGGCCGCGACGCCGCAGCTCGGGGCCCAGGACCCGGCAGATCTCCCGGTCCCGGTCGTCGAGCTCCACCAGGTGGGTGGTGGCCCCGGCGGAGATATTGCCCCGGAAATCCCCGCCGCCCGGGACGCGCATCAGGCCATGGGGAATGGGCTCGCCTTCGATTAGCAGGATGCGCTTGTCGCCCTCGGCGGCCTCGGGGAGGTAGCGCTGGGCCATGGCGAACCGGGTGCCCCGATGGGTCAGGCTCTCCACCACCGAATTGAAGTTGGGGTCGCCGTCGCGTAGCAGGAAGATCCCGCTTCCCCCCATGGCATCCAGGGGCTTGCAGACCATGGCCCCCTCTTCCCGGAGGAAGTCCCGGAAGGCTCGGGGGTCCCGGGCCACCAGGGTGGATGGGGCGATCTCCGGGAAGCAGGCCCCGAACATCTTCTCATTGGCGTCACGCAGGGCCTGGGGATGGTTGACCACCAAGGTGGAGGGAAGGGCCCGCTCCAGGAGGTAGGTCTGATAGATGTATTCCATGTCGAATGGGGGGTCCTTGCGCATCAGGACCAGATCCAGCTCGGGGAGCGCCCGGCGCTCCTCCTCGCCGAGGTTGTAGTGATGCCCCGGTTCGTGGCGGACCTCCAGCGGGGACATGCGGGCCCACGGCACCGCACCGCGGGCAAAGAGGTGCCCGGGCTCCATGTACTGGATCTGGTGGCCCCGGCGCTGGGCCTCCAGGAGCATGGCAAAGGTGGTGTCCTTGCCGATGTGGATGTCCCCGATGGGATCCATCAGCACCCCGATGCGAGCGGCCATGGGGGAAGCCTCCTTAAGTCGGTGGCCTAAGCCCCGGATCGCTGGGCGCAGGCCCGGTCCGGCTAGCCGGAGGGGCAGGGCAGGTCCCCTGCCACGGTCTGGGCCCAGGCCAGGGCGGTGAGGGCGGCCGTTTCGGTGCGCAGGGTTCGCGGTCCCAGGGCCGTCGGTGCCAGTCCTGCCCCCTCGGCGACCGCCAGCTCCTCCTCGGAAAGGCCGCCTTCCGGGCCCACCAGTAGGTGGAAGGGCCCGTTGCCGGGGGGCTCCGGGGGCGTCCCGCCGGTTTCGGAGAGTACCAGGCCCGGGCCCACCCCTTGCCCCAGGTTGGGCCGCAGCTCCGCCACCGCCTCGATCCGAGGCAGCCGGTTGCGTCCGCACTGCTCGCAGGCCGAGGCGGCGATGCGCAGCCACCTTTGATGGTTCTTGGCCGCTCGGCCGGGATCGAGCCGGCGCACACTGCGCTCGCTCTGTACCGGGCGGATCTCGGAGACCCCCAGCTCGGTGGCCTTCTGGACCGTCCAGTCGAGCTTCTCCCCCTTGGACAGCCCCGCCCATAGGACGGTCCACAGGGGGGATTCGCGGTCCACCTCCCGGCGGTTCCCGAGCATGGCGGTCGGGCGCTTGGGCGTTCCGGCAAGCTCGGCAGGGAATTCCCCGTTGTGACCGTCGAAAACCACCAAGGGATGGCCCGGTTCCAGGCGTAGCACCTGCCGGACCCGATGGGCTGCATCCGCAGGCAGCTCGAGCTGGTGGCCCGGAGTGGCCTCGGGCAGATAGATACGGGGTATGCGCATGGGAATCCCGGTGGCCCCCGTTTTGGGGTCTAAAATGTGGCAGGCATAATAACAAGATTCCGCCCCCGACCCGGTTCCTGGTCGAGGGCTCGCCAGTTCAGTCCAATCAGCGGTCGAATCGGCTCCCTTCGGGCGGAAAAGGCCCAACCCAGGAGGCCCGAACGGGGCCAGCGATTGGTACGAGGAGGTAAGCGCGGTTATGGTCCGGACGGAGACCCCCCTGGTCGATCGTACCTTCCAGTGCCCCGATTTCGAGCTCCCGGCAGTGGATGGCCAGACCTACTCCCGCGATGACTTGTTCGGGAGCAATGGCCTGCTGGTCATCTTCATGTGCAACCACTGCCCCTACGTGCGGGCAATTGAGGACCGCATCCTGCGGGATGTTCGTGACCTCGCCGAGCATGGCGTGGGCACGGTGGCCATCATGAGCAATGACCCGTCCCAGCACGAGGAGGACTCCTTCGAGAACCTGAAGGCGCGGGCCGAGGAGAAGGGGTATCCCATGCCCTACCTCTTCGACGAGACCCAAGAGGTAGCCCAGCGCTTCGGGGCTGTATGCACCCCGGATTTCTTCGGGTTCAACGCCGATGGCTTCCTGCAATACCGGGGTCGGCTCGATGAGAGCCGGAAGGAGCCGGTACCCAACGCCAAGCGCGAGCTCTTCGAGGCCATGAAGCAGGTGGCCGAGACCGGGCAGGGCCCCGAGGATCAGATCCCTTCCATGGGCTGTTCCATCAAATGGAAGGAGGCCAGTTGAGCCGGCCTTCGGCCACGGGAATCCAGGGGCATGGGTGGCCCTGCGCCTGATCCCGCGATGGTCCGGAAGGTGGCGGATCTCCTCCGGGGGGCCGCCACCGTCCACATCCTGCCGGAATTCGCGGGGCGGGGCAGGACCCTGGCTTCCGAAAAGACCGGCGGTGGTCTGATCACGCAGGTAGACACGGCGGTTCAATCGGCGATCCGGGAGGGCCTTACCCAGGCCTACCCCGACTCCGCCTTCCTCGGGGAGGAGATGGCCCCGGAAGACCATCGCCGAGCGCTGGACAGGGCGGAAAGCGGATTGTGGTGTCTGGATCCCCTAGACGGGACCAGCAATTTCGCCGCCGGCGTCCCCATATTCGGGGTTTCGCTGGCCCTGCTCCGCGGCGGAAAACCGGTCCTTGGTGCTGTCCTGGATCCGCTACGGGACGAGCTGTTCACCGCCGTTCGCGGCCAGGGGGCCTGGCTGAACGGCCACCCGATCTCGGTGGATTCCCGTCGCGACCTCCGGCGTAGCGTGGCCGTTATCGACTTCAAGCGACTGGCTCCGGAGCTAGCCCGGCGGTTGGCCTGGGAGCAGCCCTTCCACTGCCAGCGCAACTTCGGTGCCAGCGTCCTCGAATGGTGCTGGCTGGCCTGTGGCCGGGTGGACTTTTACCTCCACGGGGGGCAGAATCTATGGGATTTTGCGGCCGGTTCCTTGATCGCGGCCGAGGCCGGGGCCGATGTGGCCACCCTGGAGGGGGAGTCTCTGTTCGCCGGGGATATCCTGCGCCGCTCGGTCCTCGCCGTAGCCCACGAGCCCCTTCGCCGGGAGCTGGCCCCCTACCTGGCCGATCCCGACGGTGGCGGCGGTCCGGAGGACTGAGCGCTTGGGCCCGGCCGGGATGCGTCGGGGCTGGTCCTCGTTGCGCCGAACCGTAGGCTCCGGGGCCCGCCCGTACCTGGGCGACCCGTCCGGCGCGAGTCCCAGGGGGTGACCGGCCCCGTCGCCGGGTGGCGGCCTTATATACCGGTAGACCGGATTCCCTCGCAGCTAAACAGGTGAGCATCTATGGCCATGGAACAGCTGACCATGCCCTTGGTTCGGGTTACCGAAGCCGCGGCCCGCGCCGCATCGGACTGGGTCGGGCGGGGCGACAAAAAGCAGGGCGACCAATCGGCCGTTGAGGCCATGCGCCAATCCATGGGCTCGGTGCCCATGAGCGGGGAAGTGGTCATTGGCGAGGGGGAGAAGGACGAGGCCCCCATGCTCTACAACGGGGAACAGGTAGGCAGCGGCGATGGCCCGAGTGTGGACATCGCCGTGGATCCGGTGGAGGGCACCAACTTCCTGGCCAAAGGCATGCCCGGCGCCATTGCGGTTTTGGCCGCCGCTCCCGAAGGCGAGATGTTCCGGCCCGGTCCCGGGTTCTACATGGACAAGCTGGTCGTCCCGCCGGCGGCCCGGGGCGAGCTGGACCCGGAGGCACCGCTCGCGTCCAAGCTCGGGGACCTGGCCAGTGCCCTGGATAAGCACTTGGAGGACCTGCGCATCTTCGTCCTGGACAAGCCTCGGCACCAGGACATGATCCAGCAGATCCAGGAGGCCGGGGCTCGCGTCCGGCTGGCGCCCGACGGCGACGTTAGCGGCGGTGTCATGGCGGCCCTGGGGGACTCCGTGGATGCCCTGATGGGCATCGGCGGCACTCCGGAGGGGGTGATCACCGCCTGCGCGGCCAAGGCCGTGGGTGGGGACATGTTCGGGGCCATGGCCCCGCAGAAGGACGGCGAGGACGAACGGATCCGCGAGTTCGGTCTCCAGCCCGGCCAGGTCTTGACCATGGACGACCTGATCAAGGGGGACAACGTGCTCTTCGTGGCCACCGGCCTGACCAACAGCGACGTCCTGGAGGGAGTCCGGGACTACGACGATCTGGTCAGCACCGACACCATGGTGATTACCGGGGCCCACGGCACCGTCCAGCGGATCCAGACGGATCGGCCTCTGATGCCCTAGCTGAAGCACCCAGCTTCGGCGCGGTGAGGTGAGCCGCGCGCCGGAGCCCGTGAGCCGGCCCGGGTGGCCTGAATTCCCGAATTGCGCTAAGGAGAGGCTTCCGATGCCTGACGTTTCCCGGAGACAGTTGGCCAACGCCATCCGCTTCCTATCCATGGATGCGGTTCAGGCCGCGAATTCCGGTCACCCGGGTATGCCCATGGGGATGGCCGATATCGCGGAAGTGCTCTGGAACGACTACATGAAGCACAACCCGGCCAATCCCGAATGGGCGGACCGGGATCGGTTCGTGGTCTCCAACGGGCACGGGTCCATGCTCCAATACAGCCTCCTCCACCTAACCGGCTATGAGCTTCCCATGGAGGAGCTCAAGCACTTCCGGCAGTGGGGCTCCCGGACCCCCGGGCATCCCGAGAACGGCGTCACTCCGGGGGTGGAGACGACCACCGGGCCCCTCGGGCAGGGCATCGCCAATGGCGTAGGGATGGCTATCGCCGAGAAGGAGCTTGCCAACGAGTTCAACCGTGACGGCCACACCATCGTCGATCACTACACCTATGTCTTTGCCGGGGACGGCTGCCTGATGGAGGGGATCAGCCACGAGGCCTGTTCCTTGGCCGGCACCCTCGGGCTGGGCAAGCTCATCCTGTTCTACGATGACAACGGCATCTCCATCGATGGCGAGCTTGAGGATTGGTTCACCGACGATACCCTCAAGCGCTTCGAGGGCTACGAGTGGCAGACCATGGCCATCGATGGGCACAACCCCGATGCCGTCATCAAGGCCATCGAAGCGGCCAAGGCCGAGCCCAACAAGCCCACTCTCATCGCCTGCAAGACCACCATCGGCTACGGCTCACCCAATAAGGCCGGCAGCGAGGAAACCCACGGGGCCGCCCTGGGCGAGGACGAGGTCGCCGTCACCCGCCAGGCCCTGGGCTGGCAATGGGAGCCCTTCCACGTCCCCGATGAGATTTATCAGGCATGGGACACCCGCCAGGCCGGCCAGGCCGCCGAGGAGGCCTGGCAGGCCCGCCTGGAGGCCTACCGCAGGGATTACCCCGAGCTGGCGGCGGAATTCGAGCGCCGCATGGCGGGCCGGCTGCCCGAGGATTTCACCGAGACCATGAACGGGATCATCAGCGAGTTCCGGGAGGCCGGGGCCAGTGATGCCACCCGGAAGCACTCCGGGAAGATGCTGAATACCATCGTGGAGCGGGTACCGGAGGTCCTGGGAGGCTCCGCCGATCTGGCCCCCTCCAACAACACCAAGTGGAAGGATGCCCCCATCATCACCCCGTCGCGAGAGACCCGGGGCACGCATGGACGCTACCTCCACTACGGGGTCCGCGAGTTCGGCATGGCCGCCATGATGAATGGCTTCTGCCTCCACCGCGGCTACCGCCCCTACGGCGGGACCTTCCTGATCTTCTCCGATTACATGCGCAATGGTTTGCGCCTGTCGGCCCTGATGCACCAGCCGGTGATCTACGTCTTCACCCACGATTCCATCGGTCTGGGGGAGGACGGGCCTACCCACCAGCCCATCGAGCAGCTCCCCAGCCTCCGGGCCATCCCCAATCTGACCGTCTACCGCCCCGCCGACGGAGTGGAAACGGCGGTGGGATGGCGCTTGGCCTTGGAGGCCGGCGATGGCCCGGTGGCCCTGGTCCTGACCCGGCAGAAGACCGGCGCCCTGGAGCACACCGACGAGACCGTTGCCGGGGCTGCCCGCGGCGCCTATGTCCTGTCCGAGGCCGAGGGGGGCGATCCCGAGGGCATCCTGATCGCCTCCGGCTCCGAGGTGGACTTGGCCCTGGCTGCCCAGAAGCAGCTTGCCGAGCAGGGCAAGCGCGTGCGGGTGGTTTCGATGCCCTCCTGGGAGCTGTTCGAGGCCCAGGACGAGGGCTACCGGCTATCCGTTCTGCCCGACGGGCTCGCCAAGCGCGTCGCCGTGGAGGCCGCCGAGAGCTTCGGCTGGGAGCGCTATGTCGGTCGCGAGGGCCGGGCCATAGGCATCCATCGCTTCGGCGAATCGGCGCCGGGGGACACAGTCATGGAGAAGTTCGGCTTCGTCCCCGAGACCTTAGTGGAGGCGTACAACGAGCTGGACTGACCCCCGGTCCGTCGGACCCCTTTCAACCCAAGTAGGGACGAGAACCTGGAGGATACGGCCATGAGCACCCGCGTCGCGATCAACGGTTTCGGCCGCATCGGCCGCAACGTTCTGCGCGCCATCTACGAGTCCGGACGCAATGAGGAGGTCAAGGTGGTGGCGCTGAATGACCTCGCGGATCCGGAGACCAATGCCCATCTGACCCGCCATGACACCGTCCACGGCCGTTTCCCCGGTTCCGTGGATGTGGACGGCAACGACCTGGTGGTGGATGGTGACAAGATCCGGGTGCTCGCCGAGCGGGATCCTTCCAAGCTGCCCTGGGGCGAGCTGGATGTGGACGTGGTACTGGAGTGCACCGGCCTGTTCGTCGACCGCGACAAGGCGGCCCTGCACCTGGAGGCCGGCGCCAAGAAGGTGCTGATCTCCGCTCCCGCCAAGGGGGACGACCTGACCGTGGTCTACGGGGTCAATCAGGACATGATCGACTCCGATAAGCACCAGGTGGTATCCAACGCCTCCTGCACCACCAACTGCCTGGCGCCCCTGGTCAAGCCCCTCCACGAGAAGATCGGTGTGGATCGGGGGCTCATGACCACCATCCACTCCTACACCAACGACCAGGTCCTGATCGACGTCTACCACAAGGACCTGCGGCGGGCCCGGTCCGCAACCCAGTCCCAGATCCCCACCAAGACGGGAGCCGCCGCAGCGGTGGGCAAGGTCCTGCCGGACCTGGACGGCAAGCTGGACGGCTTCGCGGTCCGGGTGCCCACCACCAACGTCTCCTTCGTGGACCTTACCTTCCAGGCCAGCCGCAACACCACCTCGGAGGAGATAGACGGTATCCTTAAGGAGGCCTCCGAGGGCCCCCTTAAAGGGATCCTGGGCTTCAGCGACGAGCCGCTGGTTTCGCACGACTTCAACCACGATGCCCGGTCCTCCATCTACGACGCCCCGCTGACCCGCATGATCGGTGGCGATTTCGTGAAGGTCACCGCCTGGTACGACAACGAGTGGGGCTTCTCCCACCGGATGGTGGATACGGCCCAGGCCCTGATGGGCAACGGGTAGGGGGTCGCGCCATGGGCATCCTGCGCATGAGCGATCTGGACCTGCGAGGCAAGCGGGTCCTGATCCGGGAGGACCTGAATGTCCCCCAGGACGATGACGGCCGCATCACCGACGCCACCCGCATCGAGGCCAGCCTGCCCACCATCCGGCAGGCCATGGAGATGGGGGGCAAGGTGCTGGTGATGGCCCACCTGGGGCGGCCCAAGGGCGAACGCAATCCCAAGTACTCGCTCGCCCCCGTGGCCGAGCGACTTACCGAGCTGCTGGGCACCGATGTGCCCCTGATCGCGGACTGGTACGACCGGGTCCCGCCGGAGGTGGAAAACCTGGGCGAGGGCGAGGTGGCCCTGTTGGAGAACGTTCGCTTCCATCCGGGCGACACCGAGAACGACGAGGCCTTCTCCAAGCAGATGGCGGCGCTTTGCGATGTCTACGTCAACGACGCCTTCGGTACCGCCCACCGGGCGCAGGCCTCGACCCATGGGGTGGCCCAATACGCCCCTGTGGCCGTCGCCGGGCCGCTTCTGGCCAAGGAGATCGACAGCCTTACCGCCGCGCTCGACAATCCGAGGCGGCCGCTGGTTGCCATCGTCGGCGGGGCCAAGGTCTCCGGCAAGCTGGAGGTCCTGAAGGCCCTGACCGAGCGGGTGGACCAGCTCATCGTGGGGGGCGGCATCGCCAACACCTTCCTGCTGGCCGAGGGGCGCAACATCGGGGGGTCCCTGGCCGAGGCCGAGCTGGTGGACGAGGCCCGATCGGTGATCGAGGCTTGCCGTGCCAAGGGGGCCGAGGTTCCCCTGCCCACCGATGTGGTTGTGGCCAAGGAGTTTTCCGAGGAGGCCCCGGTTCGCACCTGTGCGGTGGAGGAAGTGGGCGACGACGAGATGATTTTGGATGTCGGTCCCGAGACCGCGGCCCGGTTCGCCGAGCTGGTCAAGGGGGCCGGGACCATCCTTTGGAACGGTCCGCTGGGAGCCTTCGAGCTGCCCCAGTGTGCCGAAGGGACCCGGACCCTGGCCCACGCCATCGCTGATTCGGAGGCATTCAGTGCGGCCGGAGGCGGGGATACCCTGGCCGCCATCGCCATGACCGGCACCACCGAGAAGATCTCCTACATCTCTACCGGCGGCGGGGCCTTCCTCGAGTGGGTGGAAGGCAAGAAGCTCCCCGCCATCGCCATCCTCGAGGAGCGGGCCGACCAGGCATGAGGCGCACCAAGATCGTTGCAACCCTGGGGCCCGCCACGGATAAGCCGGGTGTCCTGGACGGCATGATCGAGGCGGGCGTGGAGGTGTTCCGCCTCAATTTTTCCCACGGCGAGGTCCGGGATCACACCCGGCGGGCTGAAGAGGTGCGCGCCCGGGCCAAGGCCCACAGCCGGACCGTGGGCCTGATGGCTGATATCCAGGGGCCCAAGCTGCGCATCGGGCGCTTCAAGCAGGGCCAGGTGGAGCTCCAGGAAGGTCAGCAGTTCATTCTGGATACCTTCACCGAGGAGGGCGATGAGGGCCGGGTCGGAGTCACCTACGAGCGCCTGCCCGAAGACGTCGAGCGCGGGGCCACCCTGCTGCTGAACGAGGGCCTCGTGGCCATCTGGGTGGAGGAGGTGCGCGGCAAGGAGGTCATCGGGCGGGTTGTCAAGGGGGGCATCCTTACCGACAACAAGGGGCTTAACCGGGCCGGCGGAGGCCTAAGCGCCCAGACCCTGACCGAAAAGGACCGCGGGGACATACGGGCCCTGGCCGAGGTGGGAGCGGATTACCTGGCCGTCTCCTATCCGCGCTCCGCGGAGGACATGGAGCTGGCCCGGGAGCTGGTGGAAAACGCCGGTTCCCACGCCCGGCTGCTGGCCAAGATCGAGCGCTCCGAAGCGGTCTACGCCATCGAGGAGATCATCGAGGCCTCCGACGCCATCATGGTGGCCCGCGGGGATCTCGGTCTGGAGATCGGCGATGCCGCCGTGCCCCCGGTCCAGAAGCGGATCATCCGCAAGGCCCGGTTCGCCAACAAGGCCGTCATCACCGCGACCCAGATGATGGAGTCCATGACCCACAGCACCATCCCCACCCGGGCCGAGGTATCGGATGTCGCCAATGCCGTGCTCGACGGAACCGATGCCGTCATGCTCTCCGGTGAGACCGCGGCGGGGGAGTATCCGGTGGAGTCCTGCGGGGCCATGGACCGCGTCTGCCGGGAGACCGAGCGGGCCGCCTTCGAGGAGTTCCCCAACACCCTTACCGGATTCGGGACCGAGACCGCCCAGAGCGTGGACGAATCCGTCGCCCAATCGGCGCTGGCCATCGGCAATAAGCTGGAAATCGCCGCTATCGCCGCCTTCACAACCAGTGGCCGGACAGCGCTGTGGATGTCACGGGGAGGCACCCGGGCGCCCATCTACGCCCTCTCCCCGAACCAGACCACCCGCCGGCAGGTCACCATGTACCGCGGGGTCTATCCAGTGAGCTTCCCCATTGATCCGGAGAGCCAGACCACCCGGGAGCTGATCGAGGAGGCGGAGCAAGAGCTGCGACGCCAAGGAGCGGTCCGGGATGGGGACAAGATGATCGTTACTCTGGGCGAGCCCATCGGCCAGCAGGGCTCCACCAATACCGTTCAGGTCCTGCGGGTGGGCAATCAGCCCCTCTAGGGCCACTCCGGCGGTCCCGGCACCGGCGCAGCTATGGGGGCTTCATTGGTTCCGTAGGGCGGTTGACCCGCCCGGTCTGCGTCCCAAACTGGGAAGGGGAGGTCCCCACGAGATAACGTAGCCCCGCCCCTGAGGGCCCGAGCCGGGCCCGCTGCCGGCCGTGTAACGGGGCGAGGGGCCAGGGCGGCTCCCCGCGAGCCGGAGAACAAACGGGCCGAGGGATCGGGGCCCTTCCGCCCCGATCCAGCCAGCGAACCGATTCCGCAACCCACGAAGGGAGGTCGCCACCATGGCCAATTATCAGTGGAAGCACGCCGAGGAGCTACAGCAGACGGCTCAGAGTATGGTCGCCCACCACAAGGGCATCCTCGCGGCAGATGAGTCGAACAACACCGCCACCAAGCGGCTCCAGGAGGTCGGCATCGAGTCCAGCGAGGAGAGCCGGCGCAAATACCGCCAGCTCCTGTTTACCGCCCCGGATATCGAGAACTACATCAGCGGGGTGATCCTCTACGACGAGACCATCCGGCAGTCGGACGACAACGGCAAGCCCTTCCCCGAGCTGCTCAAGAGCCGGGGGATCATCCCCGGGATCAAGGTGGATACCGGCGCCAAGCCCCTCGCGGGGTCGCCCGATGAGAAGGTCACCGAGGGCCTCGATGGCCTGCGCGAGCGTTTGGCCGAGTACTACAACATGGGGGCCCGGTTCTCCAAGTGGCGGGCGGTGATCACCGTCGGCGAGGGGATGCCTACCCAGCAGTGCATGGAGGCCAATGCCCATGCCCTGGCCCGCTACTCCGCCCTTTGCCAGGAGAACGGCCTGGTACCCATCGTGGAGCCCGAGGTGCTGATCAACGGCAGCCACGACATCGATACCTGCGAGGAGATCACCGAGGAGAACCTGCGCACGGTGTTCAACGAGCTCTACCGGCACAATGTCATGCTGGAAGGTACCGTTTTGAAGACCTCCATGGTGATCTCCGGCTTGGACGCCAAGAACCGGGCCGGCATCGAGGAAGTGGCCGATCGCAGCGTCCAGACCCTGGAGCGGGTGGTGCCCCCGGCCCTGGGCGGTGTGGTCTTCCTCTCGGGTGGCCAGGGCGACGTGGAGGCCACCCAGCACCTGGATGTCATGAACAAGAAGTACAAGAACCGGGTGCCGTGGCGGCTCACCTTCTCCTACGCCCGCGCCCTGCAGAACCCGGCCCTGGGCACCTGGGGCTCCGACATGGCCAATACCGAGGAGGCCCAGAAGGCATTCGCCTTCCGCGCCAAGCTCAACAGCCTGGCCTCGGAGGGCGAGTATTCCGAGGATATGGAGAGCAAGGCCGCGTAAGGCCGGCTCTCCCTTCCACGAAAGCCCCGCCCAGAAGGGCGGGGCTTTTTTTGGCATGCATCCGGGAAGCGATGAAGGCCAAGGCGCCCAGACGCCAGGGAAAAGGACCTAACTCCTTAAAGAGTTGAATGTCCATGAGGATGGGCGTGCTTCAGGTCATTCCCTGGCTGCCTTGCCGGTTTGTAGCCGACTGGCTTTTCGGGATATTAGCGTCTTGGCGCTTCGCGAGCCGGTCGCAATCAATCCGGTTGGTCGGTAAAATCGGCCGCCCCCGAATCCCCTTTCCCGGTCGCAGGCGACTCCTGCCCTGCGGCCCCGTCGCACCCCAATCAGGGAAGCCACTATGGCGGATTTCAAGATCGCTCCCAGCATCCTCTCCGCGGACTTCGCCCGGCTGGGCGAAGAGGTCCAGGCCGTGGAGCGGGCCGGTGGGGACTACTGCCACTTCGACGTGATGGATAACCACTACGTCCCCAATCTGACCATCGGGCCCATGGTCGCCGCCGCCCTCCAGCCGGTGACCAATATGGTCCTCGACTGCCACCTCATGATCGAGCCGGTGGACCCCATCGTGCCCGAGTTCGCCAAGGCGGGCGCCGATATCATCACCTTCCACCCGGAGGCGTCGCGCCATCCCCACCGCACGGTGCAGCTGATCAAGGACCAGGGCT
>JAHEOG010000031.1 GCA_018609925.1 Gammaproteobacteria bacterium | reverse complement strand
TCTCCACGATAGAGGCCAGGATCAACACGTCATAGGGGGAATCCAGGGTATCGCCGTCCTCGCACTGGGCCCACTCCTCCTGCAGGACGGCCTCCATGCGCTGTTGGCTCCTCTCCAGGATCCGCTGGGCCCGCGTGCCCCGCTGGAAGCGGTAGGTATCGGGGAAGAGCCAGCCCTCGGCGTGGGCTCGCTCCTTCCCCAGGAGGCCGAGTAGCCGCAACAGGTCCCGATCCTCGGGGCCTTCCGGTAGGTCCGAGGAATCCAAGGCCTCGATCCTCCTTAGGCGCTCCAGGATCTGGGCCACCCGCCAGCCCTCGGGCAAGGTCACCGAATAGGAGACCACGTCGCCTTCTTCGAGGGCCTTCAGCAGGGAAAGGGGGGTGGTCTCGGGGCCGATCCGGTATTCCCCGGCGTGGACGCGGGAGGCGACCCCCCGGTAGCGGGCCAGGAGCTTCAGCTTCGGTGCGTCACCGGGTGTCGCCAGGTCCTGCTCGATGAGCCGACCGATAACCGCCTGGAAGCTGGCCCTCTCGGGAACCACCAGGTGGGACTCTCCTTGCGGCTGGATGGGAGAGGTGGCAAAGCGGTAGAGGTGGCCCGCAAAGACAGCCAATGCAACCAGCATGGCCAGCAGGGCCACCGACAGGGCCTGGGCAATCCGGGCCAGGCGGCTAGCCATAGCTCGCCTCCAGGGCCTCCCGCAGACGGGTGGTTATCGGGCCCGGAGCCTGCGGCAGGTTCCGCCCCTCGTGCTCACGGATGGGCCATACGCCGATGACGGAATTGGTCAGGAAGAGCTCCTCCATCTCCTGGAGGTCCTCCCGGTAGAGGTCGGTCTCGTGCGCGGGGATCCCCAGCTCGTCGGCCAGCTCGAGGATCCGCCGCCGGGTCACCCCGGGCAGACCCGCTCCCGCCAGATCCGGAGTCAGCAAAACGCCGGACTGGATGGCGAACAGATTGCTGACAGTGCCCTCGATGACCCGTCCGGAGAGGTCGCACAACAGCCCCTCGGCGATCTCCGGATCCTGCCACTCCAGACGCGCGGCGATGTGGTTGAGCTGGTTCATGCTCTTGATGCGCCCGTCCAGGGCCGCGCCGCTCATCTGGCGGGTCCGGCAGGTAAAGATGCGCACCCCGCGTTGGACCCACTCGGGGGGGTGGTCCGGCCAGGGCAGGCGCATAAGGACCCGCGTGGGTAACGGGGATTCGGGGGGTTCCAGGCCACGCCCCCCCGCCCCCCGTGTGTAGAGGACCTTCAGTACAGCCCTGTCCCCCTTACCCAGCTCCCTTGCCAACCGGTCGAGCTCGCCATCCAGGACCTGGCGATCGGGCTCGGGGATGGCCAGCAGGCGGGCACCCAAGGCCAACCGCTCAAGGTGGGCCTCGCGCTCCCGGACTCGACCACCCACCGCGGCCAGGGTCTCAAAGACCCCGTCACCGTACTGGAAGCCCCGGTCAAAGACCGAGACGACCGCCGCCTCCGGTGCGCACGGTTGACCGTTGATCAGGATCTGGTGCTCGTCCACTTGAGCCCCCAACGCATGGACCCCCCAATCCCGGCCCCCGTGGCTGCAAACACCGGCCCGTCTTCCTCCCGGTGGCCGGACGAAATCTGAAGGCCTAGCCACGGAAGGGGTTCGGAGGTCATCGCAAAGGAGGGGATCAGGCGCGGCTTAGGACCAGGGACGCGTTGGTGCCCCCGAAGCCGAAGGAGTTGGTGATCACGGCCTCGAGATCCGCCCGGCGGGCCTTCCCAGAAACGTAGTCCAGATCGCATTCGGGGTCGGGAGAGTCCAGGTTGATGGTGGGGGGAACGAGGCCGTGATGGAGGGCCAACGCGGAAGCTATGCCCTCCACTCCACCAGCCGCCCCCAGCATGTGCCCCACCATGGACTTGTTCGAGCTAACCAGAAGGTCGTAGGCGTGGTTCCCGAAGACCTCCTTGATGGCCCGGGTCTCCACCTGGTCGCCCGTGGGGGTGGAGGTGCCGTGGGCATTGACGTGGCCGATGCTGCCGGGCTCGAGGCCGCTATCGGCGATGGCCTGGGCCATACACCGCCTTGCGCCGGAGCCGTCCTCGCTGGGGGCGGTCATGTGGTAGGCGTCCCCGCTCATCCCAAACCCGGAAACCTCGGCGTAGATCCGAGCGCCACGCCCCAGTGCGGCCTCCCGCTCCTCCAGCACCACCACGCCCGCCCCTTCCCCGAGGACGAACCCGTCCCGGTCGGCGTCGAACGGGCGGCTCGCCCGCTCGGGCTCGTCGTTGCGAGTGGACAGGGCCTTGGAGGAGCTGAATCCCCCTACCGCAAGCGGCGAGATGCATGACTCGGTGCCCCCGGCAATCATGGCATCGGCGTCCCCGTACTGGATGAGCCGGGCGGACTCGCCAATGGCGTGAGTGCCGGTGGCGCATGCCGTCACCGTCGCGATGTTGGGACCGCGCGCCCCGTAGAGGATGGAGACATGGCCGGAAACCATGTTGATGATGGCCGAAGGGATGAAGAAGGGCGAGATCTTTCGGGCGCCCCCCTCCAGATAGGCCTCATGGACCTTCTCGATGGACGGCAGCCCCCCGATGCCGGAGCCGATGGCTACGCCAACCCGGTCGGCGTTGGCCTCGTTGATCGCCAGCCCGGCGTCCTCGATGGCCATCGCGGCCGAGCCCACACCGTAGTGGATGAAGGTGTCCATCTTGCGGACATCCTTCTTCGGTATGTAGCTCGTGGGATCGAAGTCCTTGACTTCGCCTGCAATCTGGGAAGCGAAATCGGAGGCGTCGAACCGGGTGATGGGGCCGATGCCGCTGCAGCCCTCGACCAAAGCGGCCCAGGACTCCGCAGCGGTATTCCCCAAGGGGGTCACCATTCCAACACCGGTAATTACAACGCGACGTGGCACTTGCCGCCCCTGTTCCCGAGCCCTCGGCGGCGGGCCAATGGCTCCACCCGCCGCCACCTAAGGGCTTAGCTGCTAAGGTTGTTGTTGATGTAGTTGATCGCTTCTTGGACCGTCGTGATCTTCTCGGCCTCGTCGTCCGGGATCTCGCAGCCGAACTCCTCTTCCAGGGCCATCACCAGCTCTACCGTGTCCAGGGAATCCGCGCCGAGATCGTCTACAAACGAGGCCTCCGTGGAGATCTCGTCCTCCCCCAGCCCGAGCTGCTCGGACACGATCTTCTTCACGCGCTCATCGGTTTCGCTCATGCTCACGGCTCCTCCTGAGAGGGGTTGGTCCAAAGCCCGGATGGGGTACCACATTTCCGGGGGCGACTCAATTCAATCGGGCGGCGCTAAGGCCGCCGCCTCAACGCCGGCTCGATTGGGGGTTAGTCCATGTACAGCCCCCCGTTAACGTGGACGGTGCTCCCAGTCACGTAAGCGGCGCCCGGACCGGCCAGGAAGGCCACCGCCTCGGCCACTTCTCGAGGGCTGCCCAGCCGGCCCATGGGGATCTGGTTCAGCAGGGCCTCACGCTGCTCCTGGGGGAGCTCGGCGGTCATGTCGGTTTCGATGAAACCGGGGGCCACGGTGTTCACGGTAATGCCACGGGGGCCGAGCTCCCGGGCGGCAGAGCGGGTCAATCCCATGATTCCCGCCTTGGCGGCGGCGTAATTGGCTTGCCCGGCGTTGCCCGTCTCTGCGACCACCGAGGCGATGTTCACGATCCGCCCGCCCCGGGCCTTCATCATGGGCCGAGCAACGCCGCGCAGCAGGCGGAAGACCGAGGAGAGGTTGGTCTCGATCACCGCCTCCCAGTCCTCATCCTTCATGCGCATGAGCAGCCCGTCCCGGGTAATGCCCGCGTTGTTCACCAGGATCCCCGGGGTGCCGAGCTCGCTTTGGACGGACTCCAGAAAGGGCTCGATGGCCTGGGCGTCGGCCACGTCCAGGGCAAAGCCGCGCGCGGTGATTCCCCCTTCGGTCAGGGCCTGCTCGGCGCGCTCCGCTCCCTCGTGGGAGGTGGCCGTCACGGCCACCTGGGCCCCGAGCTCGCCCAGGCGCTCGGCAATGGCCCGTCCGATGCCGCGACTGGAGCCGGTAACGATCGCGATCTGGCCATCCAGCATGCCGCTTCCCTCCTGGCCGGCGTTGGTGGGCCCCGGTTGGGGCGAAGGCAGACTACGCGTCAGGCCACCTCGGTGATGGCCTCCTCCAAGGCGGCGTCGTCCTGGAGGGC
>JAHEOG010000030.1 GCA_018609925.1 Gammaproteobacteria bacterium | reverse complement strand
GTACCTGCAATGGCGCACCCGCAATGCGGGGGTGGTGGACGTGGCCTGGTCGCTGGGAGTGGCCGGGCTGGGGGTGGTGGCGGCTGTGGTCAGCGAGGGCGGCGACCCCCTGCGCCGGGCCCTGATCGGAGGGATGGTCGGCCTATGGGGGGCGCGCCTGGCCGCCTACCTGGCCCGGCGCGTGGGTACCGAGGCCGAGGACGGGCGCTACCGCGCGCTGCGCCGGGCCTGGGGCGCGCGCACACAGCCCTACATGTTCGCCTTCTTCCAGATCCAGGCCCTGTGGGCGGTGATGTTCGCCGTGCCGGTGGTGGTGGCGCTGCGCAATCCGACGCCGGCACCCACCTGGCTCGACTGGCTGGGCGTGCTCATCTGGCTCATCGCCATGGCAGGCGAGGCGCTGGCCGACCGCCAGCTCGCCCGATTCCGCGCGGATCCGGCCAATGCGGGGGGTGTCTGCCGGCGGGGCCTGTGGCGCTACAGCCGCCACCCCAACTACTTCTTCGAATGGCTGCACTGGTGGGCCTACGTCGCCCTGGGCCTGGGTGCCCCCTACGGCTGGCTCACCCTGGCGGGGCCCGCCCTGATGCTGATCTTCCTGCGCTGGATCACCGGCATCCCGCCCACCGAGGCCCGGGCGCTGGAGAGCCGGGGCGAGGCCTACCGCGACTACCAGCGCACCACCAACGCGTTCTTCCCGGGCCCGACCCGGGCCCGGGAGCCCACCGATGGGCGGTGACCCGCCGATTTCCCGGGTCGGGATCGAGCTGGCCGAGCGCGGCCGGGTCCCGGACGCCGTGGTGCGGGCGGGGATCCGCCGCCTCCTGCGCCAGCGCCTGATCCAGGAGGACCCCGGCGGGCCCGAGCGGCGCCTGGCCCGCAAGCGCGGCTTCCTGCGGGAGCTGTCGGAGGGCCCCATCGCCCCCGTGCCGGAGAAGGCCAACGAGCAGCACTACGAGGTCCCCGCGGAATTCTTCCAGCAGGTGCTCGGGCCCCGGTTGAAGTACAGCGCCTGCTTCTGGCCCAGCCGGGCCACCGAACTGGCCGCGGCGGAGGAGGCCGCCCTGGCTGGGACATGCGACCGGGCCGAGCTGGAGGATGGCCAGCGCATCCTGGAGCTGGGCTGCGGCTGGGGGGCGCTGACCCTGTGGATGGCGGAGCGCTATCCGGCCAGCCGGATCACCGCCGTCTCCAACTCCGCCTCCCAGGCGGCCTACATCCGGGACCGCGCCAAGAAAGCGGGCCATCCCAACGTGGAGGTGGTGGTCGCCGACATGAACGATTTCATGCCCGAGGCCCGCTTCGACCGGGTGATCTCGGTGGAGATGTTCGAGCACATGCGCAACTGGGCCGCCCTTCTGGAGCGGATCCACGACTGGCTGGTTCCCGGGGGACGGCTTCTGGTACACCACTTCTGCCACCGGGAGACCTCTTACGCCTTCACTCCGCAGGGGGCGGGGGATTGGATGGCCCGGAACTTCTTCACCGGGGGCATCATGCCCAGCGACGACCTGCTGCTGCGGGTGAGGGGCCCGCTGCGGCCGGTGGAGCAGTGGCGCTGGGACGGGTGGCACTACGCCCGAACGGCGGAGGCCTGGCTGGCCAACCTCGACCACCGGGGCCCGGAGGTCCAGCTCGCCCTGGAGGGGATCTACGGTCTGGGGGAGGGGCGGCGCTGGCTGCACCGGTGGCGGCTGTTCTTCCTGGCGTGCAGCGAGCTGTTCGCCTACAACGACGGCGACGAGTGGTGGGTGACCCATCACCTCCTGGAGCGCCCGGCCTAGGCGCGACCCCCCTAGCGCTGTCGCGGCACGAAGGCCACCACCCGCGCCGGCGCCCCGGAGCCTCCCTTGATCTTCACTGGCAGGGCCGCCACGAGCGCCCCCCTGGCGGGGAGCTTGCCCAGCCGCGCGAGGTTCTCCAGCGCCGGCACCTGGCGGGCCGCGACGAGCTGGTGCACCGGGAAGGTCTCCGCCGGGCCCGGATCGATGCTCGCCGAGTCGATCCCGAGTAGCGCCGCGCCGCGCTCCGCCACCAGGTAGCGCGCCGCCGCCTCGCCGTAGCCGGGGAAGTGCAGCTCCCCGGGCGAATCGCCGCCCAGGTAGGCTGCTGCGTCCGGCCAGTGCCGCGACCACCCCGTACGAAGCAGCACCAGGCTGCCTTCCGGGACCGCGCCGTGCTCGGCCTCCCAGGCCTTCACCCGCTCCACCGTCAGGGCGTAGTCCCGATCGGCCTGGGCCTCCTCGCGGACATCGATGACCGCCGCCGGGCCGGTCAGCCGGTCCAGGGAGACCTCCTCCGCCGTTCGGCCCTCGCGGTGGAAGTGGCTTGGGGCGTCGAAGTGGGTGCCGCCGTGCTCGGGCGCGGTGAAACGATAGGCCCGGTAGAAGAAGCCCTTGTCGGTGGGCCCTTCGTGAAGGGGCTCCAGCCGGAACCCGTGGGGCGCGGTGGGCCAGTAGACGGTGTCCTCGTCGAAGGCGTGGGTGAGGTCCACCACCCGGTAGGCGTCGGACGCGACCAGCTCCGCCGGGTCGGGACGCTGCTCCTCCTCCCCCGGGCCGCAACCCGCGAGTCCGAAGAAGAGCGCGGTCAGCACCGCTCGCCCGATCCGGATTGCCGCGGGGCGTCCCGGCATCGCTGCCTCCCTTTCCGGACGTCTCCCGCCATCCCACCACGACCGCCGGTCCCCTGGCGACCCGAGGAGCTCCGGCTCGCGAGGGGGGCGGGAAAGGCCAATCCTCACCGCCCGCGTCATCCCGGCCAGTGGTCCGGGCAACCGGACCGCTGAGCCGGGATCTCCGGCCGGAGGCTCACCCCCCTTCCCGCCCTGCCTTCCTCCGGGTCTCCGACCCGGATCCCGGATCGCTCCTGACGGAGCGTCCGGGATGACGAGGGCGGTGAAGCGAGATGACCAACCTGACCGGTCCCGATCAGTAATCAGGAAGGCAAAAGGGGGCAGAGGAGGGCCGGGAAGCCCCGGGCGGGCGGCTCAATCGGCGTTGGGGAAGAAGGCCTGCCGGCCGTCGATGTGGTAGGCGGCGATGGCCTCCTGGCCGGCCGACGAGACCAGCCAGTCCACGAAGGCCTGGGCCATGCCGCGGTCCACGTGGGGGTGCTTGTCGGGGCTCACCACGATCGCGCCGTACTGGTTGAACAGCGCGGGGTCGCCCTCCACCAGGACCTCGTGAACGCCCTTGTTGCCGAAGC
>JAHEOG010000029.1 GCA_018609925.1 Gammaproteobacteria bacterium | reverse complement strand
GCCCCGGCGCTCGGCGATCATCAGCTCGGCCTTGCTCACATCCACTCCGACGCTGTCGGGCGAGGCATCCCACTGGGCTGAACAGGTCATTTTGCGCTATCCTGGTTCCGGTTGGGGAAGATCCAGTCCGCCCGGTCATATGGGGGTCAACGAGGCTCGTAGCCTTACCCGCTCTAACGGGGCTCGGACCGGAATCACTGGAGGGAGGAGAGACCTTGGCATTCCGGGGCGCTCAAGGCGCTTGACAGTTCGTCTCTCCCCCTCCCCCCAGCTTACCTACCCGGGATCTCAAAACACCGATCTCCCTGCAACAAAATCCCCAAGCCTTTATATGACAGGGCCCTTGCGGGGAAGGCCGCCATCACGGATCCCGGCCACCGCCTTGTCTCTCCCCCTGGGGGGAGAGATCCATGAGGGGGATTCCGAGGGCTAGCGCCCCGGCGTCCCTGCAAGGGAGAAGGCTCAATCCCGGATCCCGGCCACCGCCTTGTCTCTCCCCCTGGGGGGAGAGATCCATGAGGGGGGTCTAATTAGATGCTGGAGCTTGACCGTGTGTCCAAGCGCTACCCCCAGGGCCAGACGGCCCTCCAGGCGGTCTCGCTGGAGCTGACGCCCCGGTCCATGCACTTCCTGACCGGCCACTCGGGAGCGGGCAAGTCCACCCTGCTGAAGCTGGCTACGGCGATCGAGCGTCCCTCCGGAGGGCGGATCCGGGTGGGCGGCGACGACATCACCCGCATCCCACGGCGGCGCATTCCCTTCCTCCGGCGCACCATCGGCACCGTTTTCCAGGACCACAAGCTCCTGTTCGATCGCACGGTCTACGAGAACGTGGCCCTGGCCCTGCAGGTGTGCAACTTCCCGCGGGCCAAGATCCACGGCCGCGTCCAGGCGGTACTAGGGCGAGTAGGCCTGGATGGCCACCGCCACAAGTACCCCATCACCCTCTCCGGGGGGGAGCAGCAGCGGGTCGCCATCGCCCGCGCCCTGGTCAACAAGCCCGACCTGCTGTTGGCCGATGAGCCCACCGGCAACGTCGACAAGGAGCTCGCGGACGAGCTCATGGACCTCTTCCACGAGTTCCAGCAATTCGGCATGACGGTGCTGGTGGCCACCCACGACCTGACCCAGCCGCAACGCCTCGGCCTCCCCCAGATCCAGCTCCACCGGGGACAGGTGGCCAGCTAATGCGCTTCCTGATCCCTTTACGTCAACACCGCGAGGTCCTGGCCGAGGTCCTAGCCCGGCTGGCCGGCTCCCCGGCTGCCACAGCCATGACCGTGCTAGTGCTGGCGGCCGCCCTGGCACTCCCCGCCGCCTTTTGGGTGATCACCGACAATCTGGAGCGCCTCGGCCAGCGCCTGGAGGCCCCCGGGACCATGACCCTGTTCCTGGAGCGCGACGATCCGCCGCAGGAAGCGGTGAAGTCGCGCCTAGACCGGCAAAGGGACGTGACCGGGATCACCTACGTCTCCCCGGAAGAGGCCCTGGAGGAGGCGAGCCGCCTGCTGGGATTGGGGGAAAGCCTCGAAGGTCTGCCGGAGAACCCCCTGCCCGGTAGCTTCGAGATCACCCTGGCCCCGGACCGGCGCCAGCCGGCCCGCATGGCGGCGCTGGCCGAGACCATGGAGGGGTGGCCGGGGGTGACCCAGGTCCAGTACGATCGGCGCTGGGTGGAGCGGTTCCAGGCGGCGGTGGGCGTCCTGCGCCAGGTGGGCGTGGTCGTGGGAGCCCTGGTGGGCGCGGTGGTGGTGCTGGTGATCGCCAATACCATCCGCCTGGCCGTGGCGGGACGCCGCCGTGAGATCGAGGTAATCAAGATGATTGGCGGCACGGACGCCTTCGTTCGGCTGCCCTTCCTCTACATGGGCCTGATCCAGGGCCTGCTGGCCGCCCTGGTGGCCACTGGCTTGGTGGCAGCCGGAGTGACGTTCCTGAGCTCGGGAGTCGCCGAGCTGGCCGCCCAATACGGAGCCGGTTTTGGCCTGCGCGATCCCGGATTCGACTATCTTGGGGTCATGCTAGCCATCGGGGGCGGCCTCGGGTGGCTCGGTAGCCGGCTGGTGGTGGGGCGCCACCTGCGTGCCGTCGAGCCCGAATAACCCGGCACTGCCGGAGTTGAGGCCGGGAACTCAGCCCCTTGCGCATAGCCTAAAGGAATGGCAAGCCGGGTTCACGACCTCACCCCGGCTTGGCCTTTGTCCGTTTGGGCGAAGCGATGCCACGCCTCAGTCCGAGTAGCGGAGTAAGTTCCCACGAACAGGGGAGGTAGGCCAATGGCTACCAAAAGCCTGGCGCTCTCGATCGATGCCCATAGCGGTTCCCTGGAGAGCTACCTCTCCTATGTCCGCCAGCTCCCCCTCCTTTCCTGGGAGGAGGAGCAGGACTACGCGCGCCGCTTCCGCGATCAGGAGGATCTGGACGCGGCCCGGGCCTTGGTCCTCTCCCACCTGCGGGTAGTGGTCCGTATCGCCCGCGGGTACCAGGACTACGGGCTGCCCTTCGCGGACATGATCCAGGAGGGCAACATCGGCCTGATGAAGGCCGTCAAGCACTTCGATCCGGACCGCGGCGTCCGGCTGGTCAGCTTCGCCATCCACTGGATCCGGGCCGAGATCCACGAGTACATCCTGCGCAACTGGCGGATGGTGAAGGTGGCCACCACCAAAGCGCAGCGCAAGCTCTTCTTCAACCTGCGCAAGGCGAAGAAGCACCTCTCCTGGCTGTCCCGCGAGGAGGCCCGCGACATTGCTCAGGACCTCCAGGTGCCCGAGGAGCAGGTCCTCAAGATGGACGCGGTGATGTCCCGCGGCGATCAGTCCCTGAACGAGCCCGTGGGCGAAGACGAGGACGGCGACACGCGGGTCGATCTGCTTTCCGACGGGGAGGCCACGGTCGAAGAGGATCTGGCCGAAGCCGAGTACCGCCAGCAGACCAGCGCCGCACTATCCCGGGCGCTGGAGGATCTGGACGACCGCAGCCGGGCCATCATCCAAAGGCGTTGGCTCGCCGAGGAGCCGGCCACACTGCAGCAGCTAGCCGACGAGTATACGGTTTCGGCCGAGCGGGTCCGCCAGATCGAGCGCAAGGCGCTGGCCCGCCTGCGAGGCCCGATCAGCGAGGCGGTTGGCACCGAAAGCGCCTGATCCGCCGCGGCTACTGCTGGTTACCGACCGGCACCGGTGCCGCGGCCAAACCCCCCCGGAAGCGGTGGACCGGGCCCTTGCCGGAGGGCTTCCGGCGGTCCTCTTCCGGGACAAGGACCTCCCTGACATCGAGGCCGAACCCTTGCTGCGCGCCCTCCGTGAGGCAACCCATGCTCGGGGGGCGCTGCTTTATGTGGCTGGCCGTGCGAGCCTTGCCACGGCCATCGGCGCGGACGGCCTCCACCTCCCCAATAGCACCCCACCCCCCTCCACCGATCGGTGGTTTGGCCCCCTCAGCGCCGCTGCCCACGACGTCCCTGGCCTCGAGCGGGCCGCCCGCCTAGGGGCCCGCTTCGCCCTTCTGGGCCCCCTGTTCCCCACCCGTAGCCATCCCGACACCGAGCCCTTGGGTCCGGCCGCCTTCGCCGACCTGGCCACCGGCTCCCCGGTTCCCGCCCTCGCCATCGGGGGGATCACCCCCGCCAATGCCGGGGAGGCCCTCGGCGCCGGAGCGGCGGGGGTGGCCTGCATCGACGCCATTCTCGGAGCCGACGACCCCGCCGAAGCGGTGCGGGCCTTCCTGGACGTCCTGGACGGATAACCGAGCGAACCGCCAAGGACGCCAAGGTACGCCAATAAAACCGGGTAAGATTCAAAACCAAAAGGCGCCGGAATAGGAATCAAGCCGGTGCCTTTCGCCGTTACCCCCTAATTCGCCTTTGCCTTCTTGGCGTCTTGGCGTTCTCCGCGATTCAACCTGGTTTCGGGTCGAACAAGCCGAAGCCGGCCAGGTGGCGCAGCAGGGGCCCGTTGGCCCTGGGCATGGCGTCGGCCTCGGCCCAGAGCTCGCCCTGGGCGGCCCAGCGCAAGGTCTGGCCCTCGCGGCCTTCGGGTTCGCCCGTGTAGGCGGTAACCAGGAAGGGATAGAGGCGCACAGCGTACTCGGGCTGGGCGTGATCGAAGGCGGGATAGGCCTCGACGGCCGTTACGGCGATGCCCAGCTCCTCGGCCAGCTCGCGGGTCAGGGCCCGGCCGGGGGACTCCTCCGGGTGCAGCTTGCCTCCGGGGAGCTCCCAGACGCCGCCCCCGGGTCGATCGGGGGAGCGGCTGGCCAGCAGGTAGCGGCCATCGACCCGGACCAGACCCACGGCCACATGGAGGTCGGGATCAGTCGTCAAAGGTCCTTACGGGGACTAATCCACCACCGAGTTCAGGAAGAGCACGGAGCAGGACAAGGATCCTAAGCAGACCTTTGGAATCCTCCCCGAGCCCGTGCCCTTCGTGGTTAATCCGGAAGCCGGACATGCCGATCGGGGTTAGGAGCGGTACTCGGCGTTGATGGTGACGTACTCGTGGGAGAGGTCGCAGGTCCACATCCAGGAAGCGGCGATGCCCCGGCCCAGCTCCAGCGTGATGGGGACCTCGTCGGCGGCCATGGCCTCCGACCCCGCCGCCTCGGTGTAGTCCGGATCCACCGCGCCGCCGCGCACGGCAAGGGCCTCGCCCAGGTACAGGTCCACCCGCTCCCAGGCCACGTCCCCGGTCAGGGCGGCCCCGGCGGCGGAGAGGATGCGCCCCCAATTGGGATCGCCGGCGAAGGCCGCTGTCTTTACCAGGGGCGAGCGGGCGATGCCCTCCGCGACCCGGTCCGCCTCCTGCCCATCGGCGGCACCTTGCACCCGAATGGTGAGCAGTCGAGTAGCCCCTTCGCCGTCGGTCACCACGGCGCGCGCCAGGTCCTGCAGGACCCCTTCCACCGCGGCCGCGAGCTCCCGGAAGCGGGGATCGGTGACGGTCTCAATGGGGGCAGCTCCGGCCTTACCCGTTGCGGAGAGGGTGACGGCGTCGTTGGTGGAAGTCTCCCCATCCACGCTGATGCGGTGGAAGCTCTGCTCCGTGGCCGCCCGCAGCAGGGCGCGGAGGGGCTCCTCCGCCACCGCGGCATCGGTAGACACGAAAGCGAGCAGGGTGGCCATATCGGGATGGATCATGCCCGATCCCTTGGCGATCCCGGTCACGGCGACCCGCTCGCCATCCAGTCCAACGGTCCGGCTGGCGGCCTTGGGGCGGGTATCGGTGGTCCGGATGGCCTCCGCCGCCCGCCACCAGGACTGGGGATCCCCTCGCGGTCCGTCCAGGCAGGCCGGCAGGCCGGCCTCCAGCTCGGCCAAGGGCAGGGGCTCGCCGATCACCCCGGTGGAGAAGGGGACGGCCTCGCTCGCCGTCACCCCGGCCACCTCGGCTGCGGCCCGACAGGCGGCCCGAGCCGCCTCCAGACCCGGGCCTCCGGTGGCCGCGTTGGCCACGCCCGAGTTGATCAGCAGGAGCCGGGGATTGGCCTGCTCCAGGTGCTCGCGGGCGAGATGGACCGGCGCCGCCTGCAGGCTGTTGCGGGTGAACAAGGCGGCGGTGCGGGCGCCGGGCTCCAGCAGCAGGGCGGCCAGGTCCAACCGGTCGGGCTGATGGAGGCCGGCGGCGGCCGCACCCAGCCGAACGCCCGCCACGGGGGCCAGGTCGGGATGGTGAGCAGGGCCCACCGCCACCGTCAGCTCGCCTTACCGCAGCACTGCTTGTATTTGCGTCCGGAGCCGCAGGGGCAGCTCTCGTTACGGCCGATCTTGCGGCCCTCCCGGCGATAGGGCTGGGGCCGTGCCTCCTCGTCGGCCAGGGGCTCGGCAGCGGCCGCGGCCTGGGCGGTTTGGGGCTGAGCGGCCTCCTGCTGGGCAGGCTCCGAGGCCACGGCACCCTCGGCGGAGGGGTGCTGGTACTCCACCTCGGCGGGCTCGGAGCGAGACTCCTCCAGGTCTTCCACGTCGGACTCGGCGCGGACCTGAACCTTGTAGAGGAGCTCCACCACCTCCCGCTTGAAGCGTTCCAGCAGGTTCTCAAACAGGGAGAAGGCCTCCCGCTTGTACTCCTGCACCGGCTGGCGCTGGGCGTAGCCGCGCAGGTGGATCCCCTCCTTGAGGTGGTCCATGGCAGCCAGATGGTCCTTCCACTGGTTGTCGAGCACCTGCAGGGTCACCACCTTCTCGAACTCCCGCATCACCTCGGTGCCGACGCTCGCCTCCTTCTCCCGGTAGTAGTCGGTCAGGGCCTGCCAGATCTTGTCCTTGAGGGTTTCCTCATACAGGGAGGAATCCTCCTCCAGCCATTGGCGCACCGGAAGGTGCATGCCGAAGACGTGGAACAGCCCTTCCTCCAGGCCTTCCGTATCCCACTCCTCCTCCACCGATCCGGGCGGGATGTGCTGGTGGAACACGGTGTCGAGGACCTCCTCGCGAAAGGTCTCGATGGTATCGGAAACGTCGTCCGCCTCCATGAGGTAGCGGCGCTGATCGTAGATGAGCTGGCGCTGCTGGTTGGCGACATCGTCGTATTCCAACAGCTGCTTGCGGATGTCGAAGTTGCGGCCCTCCACCTTGCGCTGGGCGTTGGAGATGGCCTTGTTGATCCAGGGGTGCTCGATGGGCTCGCCTTCCGGCATGCCCATACGCTCCATGAGGCTGCCCACTCGCTCCGAGGCGAAGATCCGCAGCAAGTCGTCTTCCAGGGAGAGGAAGAACCGCGACGAGCCGGGATCACCCTGGCGCCCGGAGCGCCCGCGGAGCTGATTGTCGATCCGCCGGGATTCGTTGCGCTCGGTGCCGATGACGTGCAGGCCGCCGAGCTCGACCACGCGGTCGTGGCGCTCCTGCCAGTCGGCGCGGGCCTGCTCCCGGCGGCGCTCCTCTTCCTCTTCGGAGAGGGACTCGTCGGCGTCGATGGCCTCCAGCTCCTGGTCGAGGTTGCCGCCGAGGACGATATCCACGCCGCGCCCAGCCATGTTGGTGGCGATGGTCACCGTCCCGGGCCGACCGGCCTGGGCAATGATCTCGGCTTCCCGCTCGTGGTACTTGGCGTTCAGGACGTTGTGCGGGATCCCCAACTCCTTGAGCGCCTCGGAGACCTCCTCGGAGACCGCGATCGAGGCCGTGCCCACCAGGACGGGCTGGCCCCGCTCGTAGCAGTCCTGGATCTCCTCCTGGATAGCGGCCATCTTCTCCGCCTTGGTGCGATAGATCACATCG
The DNA here is from genome assembly GCA_018609925.1 of Gammaproteobacteria bacterium. Lineage (GTDB taxonomy): Bacteria > Pseudomonadota > Gammaproteobacteria > Thiohalorhabdales > Thiohalorhabdaceae > Thiohalorhabdus. The sequence continues at coordinate 2,846 of JAHEOG010000029.1, read as the reverse complement.
TCCAGGTCTTGGCGGACCATGGGCTTGTGGGTGGGCACCACCACCACCTCGAGCCCATAGATCTGGTTGAACTCCACCGCCTCGGTATCGGCGGTGCCGGTCATCCCGGCGAGCTTGTCGTAGAGCCGGAAGTAGTTCTGGAAGGTGATGGAGGCCAGGGTCTGGTTCTCGTTCTGGATGGTCACGCCTTCCTTGGCCTCCACCGCCTGGTGGAGTCCGTCGCCCCAGCGCCGCCCGGGCATCATGCGACCGGTGAACTCGTCGATGATGACCACCTCGCCATCGCGGACGATGTAGTCCTTCTCCCGCGTGAACAGGGCATGCGCCCGCAGCGCCTGGCTGACGTGGTGGACCAGGGCCACATTGGCGGCGTCATAGAGTCCGCCCTCGCTGAGCAAGCCGGCCTCGCGCAGGAGCCGCTCCACCTTCTCGTTGCCCTCCTCCGTGAGGCTCACCTGGCGGGCCTTCTCGTCAATGGTGTAGTCGGTCTCGGCCTCCAGCCCCGGGATGAGCCGGTCGATCTGGTGGTAGAGGTCCGTGCTGTCGTCGGTGGGTCCGGAGATGATCAGCGGGGTGCGGGCCTCGTCGATCAGGATGGAGTCCACCTCGTCGACGATGGCGTAGGGGTGGCCACGCTGGACCTGTCCCTCCTTGCGGAGGGCCATGTTGTCCCGAAGGAAGTCGAAGCCGAACTCGTTGTTGGTCCCGTAGGTGACGTCGCAGGCGTAGGCGGCCTGGCGATCCGCCGTGCTCATTCCGGCCTGGACGGTGCCCACGGTAAGGCCGAGGAAGCGGTAGACCTGGCCCATCCACTCGGCGTCACGGCGAGCCAGATAGTCGTTGACGGTTACCACGTGGGTACCGGCGCCGGCGAGGGCATTGAGGTAGATGGACAGGGTGGCCACCAGGGTCTTGCCCTCGCCGGTCTTCATCTCGGCGATGCGGCCCTCATGCAGGACCATGCCGCCGATGAGCTGGACATCGAAGTGGCGCATGCCCAGTACCCGGCGGCTGGCCTCCCGAACCGTCGCGAAGGCCTCGGGCAGGAGGTCGTCAAGGGTTTCCCCCTGGCCCAGTCGCTCCCGGAAGTGCTCGGTGCGACCCGCCAGCTGAGCGTCGGAAAGGCTCCGGGCGTCGTCCTCGAAGGCGTTCACCCGGTCCACCAGCCGGTAATACCGCCGGAGGAGGCGCTCGTTGCGAGTGCCAATGGTCTTGCCGATCAGCTTGGTCAGCATGGTAATCCAGTCCCAGGCGGTAAGAGGGAGCGGGGAGCAGCCTGGAGATCCAGGAGCGGTCTCCTTAGCCCTTGGTCCCTCGGGGAGGGCTCCGGGTTCGATGGCTAACCGGGCCCGACAGGCCCGGGATCAGGGTCATTGTTCCAGGAACTTCCGGGGGTCGATCTGCTTGCCGTTGCGCAGGACTTCGAGGTGGATGTGGGGCCCGGTAGAGCGTCCGGTATTGCCGACCCTGCCGATCAGGGTGCCTTCGGTGACCCGGTCGCCGATGTCCACCTCGACCGCCTTATTGTGGCCGTAGCGCGTACGGTAGCCGTTGCCGTGGTCGATCTCCACCAGCCTGCCGTAGCCTTGGCGCTCCCCCGCCCAGGTCACCACCCCCGGAGCCAGGGCCTGGACCTCGGAGCCCAGGTGGTTGGCGATATCCACTCCGTAGTGGAAGACTCGGTTGCCGGAGATGGGATCGATGCGCTTGCCGAAGCCCGAGGACAGCCAGGCCCCCTCCCCCAGGGTGGGCCACCCCTCCGGACGCATCTCCTGAAGCAGGGATCGCCGATCGATCATGCCCCGCAGAAGCTCCAGCTTGTCCCGCCGATCGCTCATGCGGGCGGAGAGCTTCTCCACCTCCTCGGCCAACTCGGCCAAATCGGGGGCCGTTGCCGCGGAGCCCGCCTCGGGTCCGCCCAGGCCGGGCTGCTTGGAAAAGTCGAATTCGTCGCCTTCCAGCCCGGTGGTTTCCACCACGCGCTTGCCCAGGGCGTCCACACGAGCCATTTTGGCCTGCATGACGCCCACCTGCCTGCCCAAGGAGGAAAGGACGGACCGGAAGCTATTCCGGGCCTCCTGGAGCCGGCGGACATCTTGGCGCAAGTCGTTTCGCTCGGCCTTGAGCTCGTTCAAGCGCTGTTCGTAGCTGGCCCGTAGATCCGGCCCCTGGCTCACTGGGTCCGGGGAGCCCAGGTAGTGCTGTGCGGCCCCGTAGGAAAGGGCCGCAAAGGACGCCATTCCCGTTACAATGGTGGTCCAAAGGGTTTTTCGACCCACATGGAACCCGACCGGGGTACCCCGGGTCCCTCGGGTTAGCAATACCGAATAGCTACTCTCGCAGTTCCTTGCCACGTTGCCCCCCGTTCCGCCTGCTTCCGGCGGGATCAGGCCTCTTGTGGAGCCCGATCCGATAATGCGCGCTGGTGGCGAACGTAGCAAATCTCCCGGGCCTTGGAAAGCGCCCTCGGGGGGCCAATTTGAGGCGAGAAGGGGACCTCGGTGAGCCGCTTCGCCCGTCCCAGCTCCCTGGACCATGCCCTTCAGGACCTGCTCACTCGGCAGGGTCTGGACGAGGGCCTGAATCGGTTCGCTGCCCTGAATCGGGCGTGGCTTCAGGCGGCGGGATCCTCCTGGCAGTACCATAGCTGGGTTTTGGGCTGGCGGGAAGAGGAGCTGGAGGTGGCCGTGACCTCCCCGGCCGCCGCGACCCGACTCCGCTTCGAGGCCGAGGCCATCCGGCAGCGCCTCAACCGCCAAGGCTGGCAGGGCATCCAGCGGATCCGGACACGGGTCCAGCCCGGACTCGCCACCGACGAAGCCTCCCGGGGGCGGCGCTACAGCCGG
>JAHEOG010000028.1 GCA_018609925.1 Gammaproteobacteria bacterium | reverse complement strand
GTGTGGCGTGCTCCTGATTGACCGCCATTAGGACCCGGCGCTCCGGGGCCAGGGCGGCGGCCCGGGCCTCATCCAGCGAGCGCAGGTGGGCGAGGAGATCGGCCACCGTCGCCATGCCCTCGGGGGAAACCTCCTCCCCCTCGGTGCCCACCGCTTCCCGTAGGGCCGCGAAGTACCGGACCCGGATCAAGGCGAGCAATCCCCGAGCCGCTCAGTTCCCTTCCTCATCCATCCGCTCCAGGCGCTTCTTGGCCAACCGGGCCTCGGAGGTGTCGGGGAAGCGGTCCCCGACCCGATTGAGGGCCTCGCGGGCGCTTTTGTACTCGCCCAGCTCGTAGAAGGAGTAGCCGATCTTGAGCAGGGCCGCGGCGGCCTTGCCGCTGTCCGGATGGTTCTGCAGGACCTTGTTGAACTCCCCCAGGGCCCGCTCGAAGTCGCGCATGACGTAGTGGGACTCGCCGAGCCAATAAAGGGCATTGGACGCCAGGTCGCTGTCAGGGTAGTCCTCCAGGAAGGAGCGGAAGGCCTCCGCCGCGGCTTCATACTCGTTGTTCTCGATCCGGGAGAAGGCCGCCTGGTAGGCCTCCTCGGGGCCCGCGGGCTCGCTCTCGGTACTGTCGTCGGCTTCGTCGGCCCCGCCGGTTTCCCCGGAAGGGGGCCCCGTGCGGTCCCCACCGGCCTCGGCCCGGGAGGGCGCCGCCTCGCCCTTCTCCAGGGCCCGCAGGCGGACATCCAGGTCCTCGTAGAGGCGGCGCTGGCGCTCCTTGAGGCGCTCCAGATCGTGCTGGGTCACCTCCAGCTGGCCCCGCTGCTCCCGCACCTGCTGGCGCAGCTCCTCCACCTCCACTGTCAGGGCTTCCAGGCTCTCCCGGATCCCGGTGGTCTCCGCCTGGCGCTCCTCCCGGATCTCCGAGAGGCGGGAATCGAGGCCCGCCAGATCCTGTTGGACCGCATCCAGACGCTGCTGGAGCCGCTCCTGCGGGTCCGGGCCGGCGTCGGCGCCTCCCCTTGGGAGCTGGCAAGCCCCCAGCACCAGTGTAAACGCTATCACCGCTGCAACGCTTCGCACCCCTGTCACGTTCAGCTCCCTTCACCCTGATAGCGGATACGGACCCGACGGTTCTCGGCGTAGGCTTCCTCGCTGTCCCCCTCCCGCAGGGGGCGCTCTTCCCCGAAGCTGACCACCTCCAGGCGGCTGGAGGAGACCCCGTTGGCCCCGAGCAGCCGTCGCACCGACTTGGCCCGGCGCTCGCCAAGGCCGAGGTTGTACTCGCGGCTGCCGCGCTCGTCGGTATGGCCCTCCAGCAGGACCCGGATCTGCCGGTTGGCCTTCAGGTAATCGGCGTGGGCCTGGATGAGCTCACGGCCCTCCTCCTGGACCTCCGAGCTGTCGAAGGCGAAGTAGACGCGGCTCTCCTCGGGGCGAAGAACCGCTTCCTCCCCGGGTGCCGTCTCTCCCTCGGCCAGGGCCTCACCTTCCGCACCGGCGCCGTCCTCCAGTCTTCGGGCTTCGGCGCCATCGCCCTCCTCCGGGGCTCCATCGGTGCCGGCCTCCTCTTGGGAGGGGGTGGTGGCCGCGCCGGTGTCCTCCGGCGCTCCGGCGGTCTCCTCTCCGGTCGTGGCACAGCCGGCGAGCAAAAGGAGCCCAGCCAGGATCAGCGCCACGGTTCGGCATCGCTCGAGTGCCTTCATGCAGTCCTTCCTTTCTGCGGGGAGGGGATTCACTCCGGGGACCAGGCCGGCTCCCGGATGTCCCCGTTACGCTCCCGCTGGAGCCGGGTTCGGACATTGCCGTCCACGGATACGATGGCCAGCTCCCCGGCCCCGTCCGCGGCCTGGGTAGCGTACAGGATCATGCGGCCGTTGGGAGCGAAGCTAGGGGATTCGTTTGGGCCGGCCTCGGTCACGGTTTGGATTTCGCCCGATTCCAGATCCAGAACCCCGATGGCAAAGCGGCTCCCATCCCCCGTAATGAGGGCGACCTTCTCCCCCTGGGGCGACCAGCTCGGGGAGGCGTTGTATCGCCCCTCGAAGGTCAGCCGCCGGGGCGGGCCGCCGTCGGCGTCGACCCGGTAGAGCTGAGGCGACCCCCCACGGTCGGAGGTGAAGATGAGCTCCCGGCCCTCCGGCCCCCATGTGGCCTCGGTGTCGATGCCCCCACTTCGGGTGATCCGGCGCAGGTCCCCGGAATCCAGCTCGAGGACGTAGATCTCCGGATTGCCGTCCCGGGATAGGCTGAGCGCAAGGCGCTCCCCGCCCGGGGCGAAATCGGGGGCGGAGTTGATCCCCTCGAAGGCGGCCACCTGGGAGCGCCGCCCGGTGGCCAGATCGTGGCGGTAGACCACTGAGCGGCCCTGCTCGAAGGAGACGTAGGCAAGGTCGGTTCCGGACGGGGACCAGGCCGGGGAGAGGATGGGCTGATCGCTGCGCAGCACCTCTCGGGGATTGGCGCCGTCGGCATCGGACACCATGAGGGCGAAGCGCCCGCCTTCCTTCACGACGTAGCCGAGACGCGTATCAAAGGCCCCGGACCAGCCCACCAGCTCCTCGTGGATGGTGTTGGCGATGCGATGGGCCACGCTGCGCAAATCCCCGGGGTCCACGGTATAGCGCATGCCGGCGATCTGCTCCTGGCTAAAGACGTCGTACAGGCGGAAGCGCACCTCCACCCGTCGCCCCGACTCGGCGGGGCGCACACGGCCAATGACCAGGGCGTCGGCGTTCACCAGCCGCCAGTCCTTGTACCGCACCTCCTCGGGAACGTGAGGCCGACTGAGGAAGGCGTCCTCCGATACCAGCCGAAACAGCCCCGACCGGCGCAGGTCCGCGCCGATCACCTCGGCCACCGGCCCGGGCGGCTCACCCCGCCCCTCCCAGGAGAACGGCACCAGGGCCACGGGCAGGGGATCCTGGACGCCCTGGCGGATGTCGATGGACAGCACCGCCCCGGCCGGACGGACGGCCCCCCCGGCAAGGATTAGCACGACCAGAGCAGCGAGAAGGGATCGGGTCATTGGACCATGTCGGGGCTGAAATGGAGCTCCAGGTTCTGGAAGTACTGGGTCGGGCCGTCGGGCATCCGGAAAGGCGCCGCCTTCTCGACCGCCCGCAGGACCGAGCTGTTGAAATGGCCCGGGCCATTGGAGGACACGATGCGCGGCGAGGCCGCCAGCTCGCCTTCGGCGGTCAGGCTAAGCCGGACCGTGGCCTCCAGGTCCGTCTGGTCCTCCAGTCCGGGCGGCACCAGCCACCGGTCCCGGACCCGGGTGCGGACCATTTCCTGGAACCGGGCCACCGCCTGCCGCTGACGCAGCGAACCCCGGTCATCGGCGCCCTCTTCGGAGAGCTGGGCTATCCGCTCGGAGAGGTCCTCGCTCAGGATGGGATCAGGTCCTTCCTCCGATGGCTCCGAATGCTCGGGGGACTCCGGCTGCTCCGGGGTTTCCTCGGCTTTCTGGGTGTCCTCGTCTTCCTGGGGCTCGCTCGGCTCGGCCTGCGACTCCTGGGAGTCCGCCGCTTTGGACTCCGTCTCCTCGGGCGGGGTCGCCTCGGCCTCCTCGTGCTCCTCCGGGCCCTTGGCCACCCGCTCCTTGAGTACCGGCTGATCCGGCTCCTTCACCGCGGGCTCCTCCGGCTCGACGGCGGTCTCCTCCGAAGACTCGGGCTGGGCCGTACCGCTTTCCTCGGGCCGCGCGGCGGCGGTCTCCTCCGGGGCCTCCGCCACCGCCCGGGCCGACTCCGGATCGGGGGAAGCCGCGGGCGCCGGCTCCGGTTCCGGCTCCGGCTCCGGCTCCGAAGTGGTGGCCTCC
>JAHEOG010000027.1 GCA_018609925.1 Gammaproteobacteria bacterium | reverse complement strand
TGGTGGTCTTGCCGACACCGTTCACCCCCACCACAAGGACCGTACGGGTGTCGGCGCCCGGCTGCCAGTCGAAGGCCGGGGCGTCGACGGTAAGGGCGTCCACGAGGTGCTCCCGGATGGCCCCCACCACCGCTTCGGGATCGGCGAGATCGCGCCGGCCCACCCGCTCGGTGATGGTGTCGATGATGGCCGTGGTGGTCTCCACCCCCACATCGGAGGTGATGAGCAGGGTCTCCAGCTCCTCGAGAAGCTCGTCGTCGATCTGCTTCCGTCCCGCCACAAGGCGGGCCAGGCCCTGCGTAAAGCTGGCCCGGGTCTTGCCGAGACCCTGGCGGAAACGGCTCAGCAGGCCGTCGCCGGCGCCTGTCTCCGGGGCCTGGGGAGATCCCTTGTTGCGCTGGAACATGTGGGGCTCGATGTCGTCGCATGTCGGGGAGAAGGGGGTGTTATGGTAACCTCTTTGGCCGCCTACGCGCAGGAGCCGCCATGGCCCGTTCCCTGTCCCTGATCGTCGCGACGCTGGCCCTGTTGGTGTCGCCCGCTGCCCTCGCCGCTGACGTTGTCTCCCGCACCCTGGATAACGGCATGGAGGTCTTCGTCAAGCCGGACCACCGGGCGCCGGTGGTCACCTCCATGGTCTGGTACCGGGTGGGGGGCATCGACGAGGATCTCGGCCGGACCGGGGTATCCCACGTCCTCGAGCACATGATGTTCAAGGGCACCGAGGAGGTGGGCCCCGGCGAGTTCTCGGAGGTCGTTGCCCGCCATGGCGGTAAGGACAATGCCTTCACCGGCCAGGACTACACCGCCTACTTCCAGCAGATCGCCGCCGATCGCCTGGAGACGGTCCTGCGGCTGGAGGCCGACCGGATGGTCAATCTCCGGCTGCGCCCCCAGGAGTTCCGCAAGGAGGTGCAGGTAGTCCAGGAGGAGCGTCGCCTCCGTGTGGAGGACGACCCCCGTTCCCTGGCCCAGGAGACCCTGCGCTCGGTGGCCTTCGACGCCCACGCCTACGCCTACCCCATCATCGGCTGGATGGAGGATCTCCGGGCCCTGGAGCTGACGGATCTGGAGACCTGGTACGGGCGCTACTACGGCCCCGGGAATGCCCGCCTGGTGGTGGCGGGCGACGTCGAGCCCCAGCGGGTGTTCCGGCTCGCGCGCAACTACTTCGGAACCCTGCCGCGGCGGGCGGAACCGGCCGCGGTGAATCCCAACGAGGCTCCGCCGTCCCGGGGATCCCGGCGCATCGATCTGGAGGCCCAGGCCCGCGTCCCGTACCTGGCCCTGGCCTACCGCGTGCCCAACCTCCCCGCCGCCGAGCATGACTGGGAGCCCTATGCCCTGCGCCTGCTGGCGGGGATCCTGAACGAGGGCCGCTCGGCCCGGCTTCCCCGCCAGCTGGTCCGCGGCGAGGGATTGGCCGCATCCGCGGGGACCCACTACGATCCGAAGAGCCGGGCACCGGGGCTGTTCTACCTCTACGGGGCTCCCACTCCGGATTCCGGGCTCGACGGCCTGGAGGACGCCCTCCTCCAGCAGGTGGCTCGCCTGCGGGAGGAGCCGGTGACCCCCGAAGAGCTGGACCGCGTCAAGCGCCAGATCGCCGCGGGGGAGGTCTTCCAGCGCGACTCCGTCTTCTACCAGGCCATGCAGGTGGGCCAGCTGGAGACCATCGGCTACGGCCACGAATACCTCGACACCTATCTGGAGCGGATCCGCGCCGTGACCCCTGAGCAGATCCAGGAGGTGGCCGAGCGCTACCTCAAGCCGCAGCGCCGGACTCTGGTCCGGCTCCACCCCCAGCCGCCGGGGGAAGGCGACGGGATCCCCGGTCCCGGCTCTCCCGCGGGAGGAGGCCCCCATGACCGCTAGGATCCGTTCCGCTCCCATCGGCATCGGGGTCGCTGCCCTGATCCTCCTGGGCCTTGTAGTGATCCTGCTCCCCGATCCGCGCAAGGCTGGCCCGGAGCACTACTCGGTTCCGATCCAGACCTGGACCCTCGACAACGGGGTGGAGGTGCTCTACGTGCACCGGCCCCAGCTCCCCATGATGAGTCTGGATGTGGCCTTCGACGCCGGCAGCGCCCGGGACCCCGAGGGGCGGTTCGGCCTCTCCACCCTCACCGCCCGGCTGCTTGATCAGGGCGCGGGTGACCTCTCGGCCGACGACTTTGCCCGGAAGGTGGACCAGCTGGGCCTGGATTTCGGGGCCTCCAGCGGCCGCGATCAGCTGACCGTCGGAGTTACCAGCCTGACGGAAGGGGAGACTACCGAGGAGGCCTGGTCGCTGCTGACCACCGTGCTCACCGAGCCCGCCTTTACCGGGGAGGCCCTCCAGCGGGAGCGGCGGCGCTTGCTCACCGCCATTCAGCGCGATCGCGAGGACCCCAAGACGGTGGGGGTTAAGGCCTTCTATCGGGAGGTCTACGGCGACCATCCCTACGCCCATCCCACCGACGGTGTGCCCGAGGAACTGCGCAACGTGACCCGGAGTGACCTCCGGGGCTTCGCCGACGGCCACTTCGTTGGCCGCAACGCCACCGTGGCGGTGGTGGGGGCCCTGGAACGGAAGGCCGTCGAGGATCTCCTGGCGGAGACCCTGGGTCAGCTTCCCGCGGGCGAGGCCCCCGAACCCCTGCCGGTGGTGCCCTCGCTTGAAGGGCCCAAAGAGGTGTTCATTGACAAGGAGGTGTCCCAGGCGCACGTCCTGATGGGCCAACCGGGGACCACCCGCGACGCCCCCGACTACTTTCCCCTGCTTGTGGGCAACTACAGCCTGGGTGGGGGCGGGTTCGCCTCCCGCCTGATGGGGGTCGTCCGCGAGGAGCATGGCCTCTCCTACAGCGTCTTCAGCACCTTCGCTCCCATGAGCCGACGCGGCCCCTTTGTTGCCGGGCTCCAGACCGCCAACGACAACGTGCCCCAGGCCCTTTCCCTGCTCCAGGAGGAGGTGGCCCGCTACATCCGGATGGGACCAACCGACGACGAGTTGCGGGCGGCCAAGCGCTACCTGACCGGTTCCTTCCCGCTGAAGGTGGAGAGCAACCAGGACATCGTGGGTCAGCTCGCCACCATGGGCTTCTACGGACTCGGCACCGACTACCTGGAACGCTATATCCCGCGGGTGCGTCAGGTGAAACGGAATGCCATCACCGGGGCCATGCAGGAGCGCCTCGATCCGCAGCGGATGGTGACCGTTATCGTCGGGTCCCAGCGGCCGGGGGACTTCGGCGGCGATAGCGACGACGGGGACGGGTAAGGAGAACCCCTTACGCAAGAGTTCCCAAAACGGGGGGGCTTGTGGGAGCCTTGTCGGTAGGCTTTCCTCCCTTCAGGGATCCTACGGGCTTGCTTGTCCCGGACGAAGGGGTAGCCGGCGAGGGGGTCGGGATGCAGGTCCCGGTTCGGGCCAAGCTGGAGAAGGGAGAGGCTTATGGCCGATGTAGTGCAGCGGGTGCTTTTGGTCGAAGATTCCAACTCCTCACGCCAGATGCTCGAGCACATCCTTCGCTCGGGTGGCTTCGACGTCATCTCCGCCGAGCACGGCATTGAGGGCCTGGAGGTCCTCCAGCAGCGCCGGCCCGACGCCATCGTTTCGGATGTCATGATGCCGGAGATGGACGGCTACGAGTTCTACAACCAGGTGCGCGGCCAGGGTCGCTATGCCCTGGTGCCCTTCCTGTTCCTGACCGCCCGGGAGGATCTCCAGGATCAGGTTTATGGCCTCTCCCTGGGGGCCGACGACTACATCACCAAGCCCATTGAGGCCGAGGAGCTCCTGGCCCGGATCCGCACCGCCCTTCAGCGCACTGAGCGCTTCTTCCAGGTCTACCAGCGCGATCCCATTACCGGGATGATGATGCCCGAGCCCTTCAAGGAACAGGTTGCCGCCGAGGAATCCCGCGCCGAGCGCTTTGGGCGCCGATTCTCGGTGCTGACTCTCAAGCTGGACCAGCTCGACAGCTACCGGAAGGAGTTCGGGGACTTCACCGCCGACAGCTTCTTGGAGCAGGTGGCGGGGCTGTTGCGCGACAACATGCGCAAGTTCAATCAGGTGAGCCGGTCCGGCCCTGACCACTTCACCGTGCTGCTGCCCGAGGCCACCGCTGAGGATGCCCAGGAGGCGGCCAACAACTGGAAGGAATGGATTGCCCAGCAGTCCTACACTTCCCCTCAGGGCGGCCGCGAGCTCGACCTCACCGCCACCACGGTCAGCGCTACCTATCCCGGGGACGGCGGCACCGAGGACCTGCTGGAGCGTTGCGGCGTCGGCCTCGAGCGCAAGTGGTAGGGGCTTCCTGACGGGAGTGGCGAGGCCGCACGCCGAAAACCGTGGAACGCCAAGGCGCCAAAGCGCCAAGAACACCAGGGAAATGGTGAAGGAAAAGGCCGAGAGACCGATTCACTATCGGTGGCTTACGGTCTTTTTGGGTTCTGAGCCCTTTAAACGATTCCTTGGCGGAGCTTGGCGCTCTTGGCGGTTTGGCGTTTCACCGTTCCCGGAGGGCTTCGGGTGCGGGTGATCGCCGGCTCCGAGCGCGGTCGCACCCTGCGCGTGCCCCGGGGCCGCAGCGTTCGGCCCACCCCGGACCGGGTACGGGAGACCCTGTTCAACTGGCTCCAGGGCGAGCTCGAGGGGGCGGAGGTTCTGGACCTCTTCGCCGGTAGCGGGGCCTTGGGGCTCGAGGCCCTATCCCGCGGCGCCGCCTACGCCACCTTCGTGGAGACCG
>JAHEOG010000026.1 GCA_018609925.1 Gammaproteobacteria bacterium | reverse complement strand
TAATGGGGACTCGCTTACGGGTGTCCTCGGCCGGGACTTGAGGGTTCCCTTCCCCCCCATTTTGGGGGAGCTCGGGAAGGGGCCACGCTAGCGAGCCTTGCTACAGTTCGAGGGGCGGGTCGGGTCAAAGGGGTTCGCAAGAGAAAACCAAGATCCGGGACCTGGAAAAGCCGATGGGGCCCCGCATTCGCTCGACCTCGGCTACCCAATGGCATCGCCCGGAAGTCGGCCCGCTTAGGCAAAGCGAGTGCTTTGTTCCGTCCAGTTTGGGCCAATCTGGTAAGCCTTCCCTTGCCAATCGCGCATTCCTGTGCCTCAATTGCCGGAAAGCCTAGCTGGTCGCCGATCTGGGGATCCTTCCGATGGCTGTTTCGTTGTAATGGCTAGACCCCAAGAAATGTCCAGGCTCCCCATGGGCTCTAACAGCGAGCTCCCTGGGCCCGAAGCCCTGATGGACGCGCTGCCGGGCCCGGTCCTCCTCCTCGATCTCGCCAGCCACTCCCTGCAGGTTTGGAATGCCCGAGCCGAAGAGGTGTACGGGCCCCTGGAGGCCGGCGGGGCCACGTGCTGCGCGCTGATCGGCACGGAGTCTCCGCCCTGCCGGGAGGGGCAGGGGGCTTGCCCCCTGGCCGCCGCCGGGGCCAGGGGGGTCCCCGCGGAGGCGGTGCTTCCGCCGGGGGAGGGGGCCGCAAGCGGAGCGGTTCGGATTCGGGGTGTTCCCATCCGGGACGTTAGCGGCGCCGTGCGCTGGCTCGCCGAGCTCCACGAGGAGGCGGGGGAAGGGCACCCGGAGGAGCTGGAGGGAGGGGATGCTCGCTATCGCCTCTTCTTCGAGGAGGGGCCCCTCGGGATGGCCATCACCCAGCCCGACAAGGCCTGGGAGTACGTGAACCAAGGGCTGTGCACCATGCTCGGCTACTCCGAGCATGAGCTCCGGGCCATGACCTGGGCCGAGCTGACCCATCCCGAGGACCTTCCCGCCGATCTCGAGCAATTCGAGCGCATCTTCCAAGGCGAGATCGACGGCTACGAGCTGGAGAAGCGGTTCCTCTGCAAGGACGGTTCGGCCCTTCCCATTCGCATGCTCGTCCGCTGCGAGCGGGGGGCCGACGGCGCGCCCTGGCGCTTCCTTGCCCTCATTGAGGACATCAGCGAGCAGCGCGAGGCCGAGCAGCAGCTCCGAGAATCCGAGCTTCGCTACCGGACCCTGTTCGAGCAGATTCCGGACGCGGTTTTTATTTTCGACCGACAGGGCCTTCGGGAGGCCAATTCCGGAGCGGTGGAGTTATTCGGCTGCACCAGCAAGGAGGAACTGCTCACCTGCCATCCAGCCGACCTATCGCCGGCGACTCAGCCCGACGGCTCCGACTCCCGGGCCCTGGCCGAGCAGCGGATCGGGGAGACCTTCCGGCAGGGCGCCCACCGGTTCGAATGGCTGCATCGTCGCCGGGATACCGGCGCCGAGTTCACCGTCGAGGTGACCCTGAACCGGCTCGACCTGCAGGGGGAGGCGGTCATCCAGGCGGTGGTGCGCGACATCACCGAGCGCAAGCGTATGGAGAACGAGCTCCGCAGCGCCCTCTCTCTCAACCGGGCCGTCCAGGATTCCATCGCGAACGGGATCCTGGTGGTGGACCGCGAGGGCCAAGTGATCACCACCAATGCACAGTTCGCCGAGATGTGGGGGATCCCGGAGGACTTCTTGGCCATAGGGGACGACGATCGGCTACTGGACTACGTGCTCAAGCATCTGAAGGATCCCGACGGCTTCCTCGGCAGCGTCAAGGCCATCTACGACGACCCCCACGCCGTTAGCCAGGACTGGATCGAGTTCAAGGATGGCCGGGTCTTCGAGCGGTTCTCCCAGCCCCTGGTCCTGGACGGTGAGCCACGGGGCCGGGTCTGGAGCTTTTTGGACATTACCGAGCGCAAGCTGGCCGAGGATCGGATGGCCTACATGGCCTACCACGATCTGCTAACGGGGCTGCCCAACCGCCGCGGGCTGCAGGAGGCCCTCCAGGAGGGCCTGCAACGCGGGCGCGGTAGCGGGGAGCGACTCGGGGTGATCTTCCTCGATCTGGAGGACTTCAAGGACATCAACGACAACCTCGGCCACTCCTGGGGCGACTCCCTGCTGATCGCGGTGGCGGAGCGCCTGCGCACCCTGGTGCAATCGCAGGACACCGTGGCCCGCTTCGGCGGCGACGAGTTCGCCATCCTGATGGAAGGCCTGGCTGAGCCCGAGCAGGGCACCGCCCTGGCCGAGCGGGTGATCGAGCATCTGACCCGGCCTTTCGAGATCGGGGGCCAGCGCCTCAGCGTCAATACCAGTCTGGGAATCAGCCTGTTCCCCGAGGACGGGGAGACGGGGGAGGATCTGCTGGCCAAGGCGGACGCCGCCATGTATCGGGCCAAGGAGGAGGGGCGCAATACCTATCGGTTCTTCACCCGGGAGCTGTCGGTGCAGGGCCAGAGCCGGCTGGTCTGGAAGCAGCAGCTCCGTGATGCCCTCGATTCCGATCAGCTCGTTTTGTACTACCAGCCCCAGGTGGTGTTGGGGGAGGGCACCCTGGTGGGCCTGGAGGCCCTTGTGCGGTGGCAGCACCCTTACGAGGGCCTGCTGGGGCCGAATCGGTTCATTCCCTTGGCGGAGGAGAGCGGGCTGATCGTGCCCCTGGGGGAGTGGGTCCTGCGCGAGGCCTGCCACCAGGGCGCGGCCTGGCTCGCCGAGGGCCGGGAGTTCGGCCGGATCGCGGTGAACATCGGGGCCGATCACATCAAGCGGGGCAATCTCCCCCAACGGGTGGCCGAGATCCTGGCGGAGACCGGGCTCGCCGGGCAGCGATTGGAGGTGGAGATCACCGAGGCCTCCCTCCTGGATCGTCCCCAAGAGTGCGCCGAGCAACTCCACGCCCTGCACGCCCTCGGTCTCCGGATCACCATCGACGACTTCGGAACGGGCTACAGCTCGCTGGCCTACCTCAAGGCCTTCCCCATCGACCGGATCAAGATCGACAAGGGCTTCGTCGCCGACCTCCCCGACGACGCCAACGACGCTGCCCTGGTTCGGGCCATCATCGCCCTGGGCAAGGCCCTGGGCCTGGTCGTGCTCGGTGAGGGCGTGGAGACCGAGGCCCAGCGTCGGTTCCTCCAGGGAGAAGGCTGCGAGCTGGGCCAGGGCTTCCTCTGGGCCCGGCCTGGCCCCAAGCCACGGACCCCCCGGGCAGGGGCGACCCGGCGCCGCCGCCATGCCCCCGCCCGTGGTTAGGGCGTCAGCACCACCCGGAAGCGTGCCCGGTTGCTGATCATCCGCTCGTAGGCCTCCTCCGCCCGTTCCAGGGGATAGGTCTCGATGTGGGCCTCGGTTCCGCTCATTTGGCTGAACCGTAGGGTATCCTCCGATTCCACGGGGGTGCCGCTGGCCCAGCCGCGCAGGGTCCGCCGGCCCATGATGAGCTGGAACGGGCTCACCCGGATGGGCTCCGCGTCCGCGCCCACCGTGATGAGCTCGCCGTCCACCGCCAGCCCGTCGATCACTGCGGTCATGGCCTCGGCGCTGGGCGCCGTCGCCAGCAGCACTCGGGCCCCGCCCAAGCCCTGCAGGGCCTCGACCGGATCCCCGCTTTGGGCATCGATGTAGTGGTGGGCTCCGAGCCCCTCGGCCAGGGCCCGCTTGTCGGCGCCGTTGGAGATGGCCACCGTGTAAAAGCCCATTCGACGGGCGTACTGGATCCCCAGGTGGCCGAGCCCGCCCACACCCTGGATCGCCACCACGTCCCCGGGCCGCGCGCCGCTGTGGCGCAAGGCGTTGTAGGTGGTGATGCCGGCGCAGAGCAGCGGTGCCGCCGCCACGGCGCCCAGCTCGGGAGGGATGCGGGCCAGGGCGCCGGTGGGCGCCAGCATGTAATCGGCGTAGCCGCCGTCCCGGGTTATGCCGGTGATCTCGGCGCCGGCGCAGGTGAGGAAATCGCCCCGGCGACACCGGTCGCACTCGCCGCAGTGGCCTCCGTGCCAGCCCACGGCGACCCGTTCCCCCACCTGCCAGCCCGTTACATCCGGGCCCACCGCGTCCACGGAGCCGGCCACCTCGTGGCCGGGAACCCGGGGGTAGGCGATGCCGGGGAAGGTGCCCTCCTTGACGAAGGCGTCGCTGTGGCAGATCCCGCAGGCCTCGACGCGCAGGCGGACCTCGCCCGGGCCCGGCTCGGGGACCGGGCGCTCCACCCGCTCGAAGGGGCCACCGGCCTGACCCACCTGGACCGCTTTCATCTGACTCATCGCCGATCTCCTGATGCCTGGAAAAAGGGGGCGCTTAGGAGGCCGTCCGGCGAGGCGATCCGAGACCTCCTCCGCAACCCTACGACCTGATGGTACGATCCGATTCGCGGTTCCCAAACCGCCCCGGGAGCTGGTGGTCCCGCGTGGGACGGGGCCGGGGATTCGGGCTGTATTGGTCGCAGGGCCCGTGGCCATGGGCCTATCGGATCAAAACAAGGGGGCAAATGGGCAATGCGGGGGCAGTGGCCCCTTCCGCTCCGAATTGGGGAGGGGATTTCCGCTCTCCCAAGCCCTGGCAAACCTTGCCGCGGGGTTGGGTCGGTCGCTATCACGCGAGCGATTCCATTCCCTGGCGCTCGCCGATCGCGTCCCCAGCCCGACCCCCGCGGGAACGAATCCCCGGCCATGGCGAGCCCATCGTGGATTCACTACCCCCAGGCGGAGGCCGTCATCGAAGCCGCGGTAAGGTCTTCGGCCGCGATCCCGCCGTGGCTTTTGCTCAGCGCGGTCGCGACTTGGTGAAGGAAGTCGTGCCGAGGTTGCGCAGATTGCCATGATCGTGGAAAACGAAGGATCGCCTGGGGCGGCTCGTCGGTTCACCCACACTCCATTCCCGGGAAGGAAAGGATCGCCAGTGGGCAGCTCGGCGTTTCCCCCACACCCTCTTTCGGAAGCACCGAGCGGCGTAGAGGCTGGTGCCTGCCCTCGGAATCGGTCGTGGGAGAGGTGCCGACCGTAGGTTCGCAGCGATCCTCCTTTCACCCACACCGGGCAGGCGTGGGTGAGGTGGCGACGTAGGAAAGGGCCGGATGCCGGGGGGGGATCGGCACCTCACCCACGATCGGGATGTGGGTGAATCGCCGATGGGTGACCCGTCTTCGTGGACAATCAGTCCTTTGACGTTGAAAGGAGTCCACGATGACCAAGCGCCAGCCCGGGTATTCCGTGGAATTTCGCGAGCAGATGATCGAGCTGGTCCGTTCAGGGCGAACCCCGGCGGAATTAGCCTAAGAGTTTGAGCCCTCGGCCCAGACGATCCGGAATTGGTTTTTCCAGGCCGAGCGCGATGCCGGCAACCGCTCCGACGGCCTCAGCAGCGAGGAGCGCGACGAGCTGAAAAGGCTGCGCCAGGAGAACCGCCGCCTCAAGGGGAGCGGGGGATCCTGGGAAAAGCCGCGGCCTGGTTCGCTCGGGAGTCGGACCCGCTTCCGCCCGACTCTTCCGATTTGCCTAAAGGCGAACCAGGCGGTGCACTCGGTGGCGGCCATGTGTCGGGTTCTTGGCGTCTCCCGGAGCGGTTTCTACGCCTGGTGCCGTCGCGGCCCTTCGGAGCGACGTCTGGCTAATCACGGTTTGCTGCGCCGCATCCCAACGATCCCTTCGGACTCGTGGGGCACGTACGGGGCGCCACGCGTGCATGAGGAGCTGGCCTACGAAGGCTGCCCGATTAGCCGCAAGCGGATTGCCCGGCTCATGCGCTGGGAAGGCCTCAGTGGCATAAGCCGGCGCCGGGGCATCCGGCCCACACAGCCGGATCAGGAAGGCCGGGCGGGCCCGGACCAAGTCGATCGGGTTTTCGAGGTCGGCGGCCCGGATACCCCATGGTGGCGGACATTGCCCCTACGTGCCCACGGAGGTCGGCTTGCGCTACTTGGCGGTGGTGATCGACGCCTTCAGTCGGCGGGTGGTCGGTGGGCCCAGGGTTGGCCCCATGCGCACGGGACTGGTGGTGAGCGGTCTGGATAGGGCGATCCATAGCCGTCGGCCGTCGTCGGTGACCTGCCCCATTCGGATCGGGGTTGCCAGTATGCCCCTCGCTGGCCTTCGGCCAGCGTTGCCGCCAGAGCGGCATTCGGCAGTCCATGGGCTCGGTCGGCGATTGCTACGACAACGCCCTGGCCGAGAGCTTTTTCGCCACGATTGAGTGCGAGCTGATCGACCGGCGGCGCTTCCGCAATCACGCCGAGACCCGCCAGGCGATCTTTGAATTCATCGAGGGGTGGTATAACCCCAGGCGCCGCCATTCCGGGATCGGTTACCGGTCTCCCAAGGCCCATGAACAAGCCTGGTTGGCAGCGGCATAAGCCGCGCACCTACGTGTCCACGGAATCGGGACAACTCCACACAGATCACCGCCCGCGACCTGGAGCTGGAGGCCACCGGCGGGGAGCCCTTCCCCCTCAATCTGCGTCATATCCGGGACCAGGCGGAGCGCCAGGCGGTGGTGAGGGCCCTCCACCATAGCGGGGGCAACCTCTCGCGGGCCGCCGAGCTCCTCGGGGTTACCCGGCCCACCCTCTACTCCCTGCTGGATAAGCACGACATGCGCGAAGGCCAAGCGGGCCGGAAGGGCAGGGCGCGCGACAGGGGGTAGCCCTTACGGATCCGGCGAGCGGTGGGCGACACGGAACCTCGCCTTCTTCCCCGGGCCTAACCGCTAATAAGGGACGTAAAGGGAGGAGCGGGTTCCGGGGCCCGCCGCCCGCTCAAGCGGGGAGGCGGGGACAGGCGTTTCGGCCCTGGGAGGCCCTAATCGGGCGCATCGACGCTCCGTGTGGCAATCCGTTCGCGCACGCGGGAATCTCCCTGGAGGAGGCGGTCTCGCGGGAAGAGGTACTCCTGGCAGATCCCGGATCGGTCCTGGTGGACCTTTTGGGAGGACGGTGCCCGTCAATGGCTCGTCATTCCCGCCCTGGGCGGGAATCTCCTCCGGAGCCCCTTCTGCGGGATTCCGGCTCCTCCCTTGCGGGAGGGCCGGAATGACGAGGGGCGAGTTCGTCATTCCCGCCTTGGGCGGGAATCTCCTCCGGAGCGCCTTCTGCGGGATTCCGGCTCCTCCCTTGCGGGAGGGCCGGAATGACGAGGGGCGAGTTCGTCATTCCCGCCTTGGGCGGGAATCTCCCTGCGGCGCCCGGTCCCCGGGAGACCGCTTCCCCGCTACGCTCCCCGCGATGAGGTGCGGGCTTCGGATCGCCTCGAGGGGGCCCTGATCGCCCGATTTCGCTTTTGCCTGGTCGGATCGTTGGACACCCTTTGCAAGGAATAGGAGGTCGTGTGCTCGCAGGGCTTCAGCAACGCCCCGGGCTCCTTCTGGCCCTGGTGGTAACCGCGACGACGGTCTTACTGGGTCTGGCCCAGTTGGCGGGCCTGAGCAAAACCAAGGCGCGCCAGAAAGCGGAGCCCATTGCGCTGGTGGGCACCGAGGACCTACCGGATTTCCAGCGCTTCTCCCAGGCCTCGACGCGCAAGGCCCACTTCTTCGCCTACCTGCGCCCCATCATCGAAGCGGAGAACCAGGAGATCCGCCGCCAGCGCCAGCGAGTGAAGGAGCTGGCGGGCCGGCTAAAGGCCAAGGAGGCGCTCCCGGACGAGGACCGGCGCTGGCTCCGGGAAATGGCGGGGAAGTACCGGGTCAAGACGGCGGACCGCGATCTTCGGGAGATCGGCGAGCAGCTCCTCAAACGGGTGGATACCATCCCGCCGTCGCTGGTGCTTGCCCAGGCGGCCAAGGAATCGGCCTGGGGCACCTCCCGGTTCGCCCAGCAGGGCAACAACCTCTTCGGCCAGTGGTGCTTCCAGCAGGGCTGCGGCCTGGTCCCCGCTCGCCGGGGGCAAGGCAAGACCCATGAGGTCGAGGTGTTTCCCCACGTGCGGGCGGCGATGGCGAGCTACATGCGCAACCTCAACAGCCACCCCAAGTACGAGACCCTGCGCACCATCCGGGCTGGCCTGCGCCGCGAAGGCGAGCCCGTTACCGGGATCGCCCTGGCCGGCGGCCTCCGGCATTACTCCGAGCAAGGGATGGAGTACGTGGCCAGTTTGCGGGCCATGATACGCCACAACGACCTGGAGCAGGGCAACCGTGGCTCCTAGGCTGCTCTTCGCGGTGGCCCTCCTCTTGGCCGGGGGCACCGCCTGCGCCGGCCCCGATGAAGGAGAAAGGCACGCAGTGGTGCTCGCCTACCACCACGTCGGCGAAAACACCCCGCCGAGCACCAGCGTCACCCCGGCCACCTTCGAGGCCCACCTGGAGTACCTGGCCGACAACGGCTTCCATGTCTGGCCCTTGTCCCGCATCCTCGACCGGCTTTCCCGGGGCAAGTCGGTGCCGGAAAGTACCGTGGCGCTCACCTTCGATGACGCCTACGAGTCGGTGCTTACCCAGGCCTACCCGCGTCTCAAGCGCCGGGACTGGCCCTTCACCGTGTTCGTGAGCACCGACTACATCGACCGGGACTTCTCCGGCTACATGGACTGGGGCCAGCTCCGTGAGCTGGCCAGGGATGGCGCCGAGATCGGCAACCACAGCCTCGGCCACCCCCATCTCGTCCGCCGCCGGAAGGGCGAGGCCGAATCGCAATGGCTGGAGCGGGTCCGACAGGAGATCACCGGGGCCCAGCGCCGGCTGCAGGAGGAGCTACCGAACCCGGTCAAGGTCTTCGCCTATCCCTTCGGAGAGTACGACCGGCCGGTGCGCTCGCTCGTTGAGGAGCTGGGGTATTTCGGCGTGGGGCAGCAGTCGGGAGCCGTGGGCCCGGACACGGACCTGACGGCGGTGCCCCGGTTCCCCATGGCTACGGGCTTCGCCGACCTGGATTCCTTCGCCACCAAGGTGCGGAGTCGGCCCCTGCCGGTGACCGTCCTGGCCCCCGAAGACCGCCTTCTTGGGGGGGACGAGAAGGAGCGCCCGGTCCTGCGCATTCGAGTGGGCGAAGGCCCATTCCGGAGCGAGGCCCTCGGCTGCTTCGCCTCGGGCCAGGGTCGCATGGAGGTGACCTGGGCCGACCGCGAGGAGGGTGTCGCCGAGGTCCGCCCGCGCGAGCCCCTGCCCCCTGGGCGGACCAAGTACAATTGCACCGCTCCGAGCACCCGCACCAGCGGGGTCTTCCATTGGTTCAGCTACCTCTGGCTGAAGCGCAACCCCGACGGCTCCTGGTATCGTGAGTAGCCGGGTGTCGGGATCGAAGGAGCCCTGACCGCTCCCCGGCCCTGGGAGCGGCCCCGCAGGGTTCGAGGACAGCCAACGTGCAAACGCCCACTCGGATGACGCTCGGTGCGGTGGGGCTCGCCGTGGCGGTCCTGATCGCCTGGGTGGTCGCCACCGTGCCCCCCATCACCGCGGTGACCCGCTACGAGCCGACGGCGCCCCTGCGCATCCACAGCGTCGACGGCCGTCTGATCGGCCAGTTCGGCGGGGAGTACCGGCTGCCGCGGCCCATGTCGGCCATCCCCGCTGACCTTCGCCGGGCCTTCCTGGCCGCCGAGGACGCCGAGTTCCACGACCATCCCGGGATCGACCTCACCGGAATCCTCCGGGCGCTGGCGGCGGACATCCGGGCCGGGGCCTTTGTCCAGGGCGGCAGCACCATTAGCCAGCAGGTGGCCCGGACCTTCCTGCTCAGCCAGGACCAGACCCTGATGCGCAAGATCCGGGAGACGGTGTTGGCGTTCGAGATCGAGATCGGGCTTTCCAAGCAAGAGATCCTGCACCGCTACCTCAATCAGCTCTACCTCGGCAGCGGCGCCTACGGGGTGGCCGCTGCGGCGCAAACCTATTACGGCAAGTCCCTCGACGAGCTTACCCTGGCGGAGTCGGCCACCCTGGCCTCCCTGCCCAAGGGGCCGAGCCACTACAACCCCATCCAGCATCCCGACCGGGCGCGCCACCGTCGGGCCTACGTCCTCCACCAGATGCTCGACAAGGGCTGGGCGGGACCCGACGCGGTCCTGGAGGCCCTGGCGACTCCCATCCACGCCACCTACCACCCGCCGGTTGCCGAGCCGCTGCCCATGGTGGCGGAAAGCGCGCGGCGCCGGATCGTGGCTCGCTTCGGCGAGGAGCGGGCGTATACCGAGGGCCTGCGGGCCGTGGTCACCGTGGACAGCCGGCTTCAGGATACCGCTCAGCGAGCCGTCCAGCGCGGGCTGCTCGACTACACCCGGCGCCACGGCTATCGGGGCCCCTTACGCCACATCGGCCTCGATAGCCTGGAGGACCGGGAAGGGATGGCGCAGCGCCTGAAGCAATGGCAGGCTCCGGGTCCTCTGGCGACGGGGCTGGTCCTGGGCTACGGAGACAATCGGGGCATCCGGGTCCTGCTGCCCGACGCCGGGGAAGTGCGGGTGCCCTGGCAGGGCCTGCGCTGGGCCCGGTCCCATCGGGAGCCGGGTGTTTTGGGCCCGCAGCCGGAGGATCCCCGGGACATTGTCCGGCCCGGGGATGTGGTCCGGCTCCAGCGCACCGACGATCATTGGACGCTGGCCCAGGTCCCCGAGGCCCAGGGCGCCCTGGTGGCCCTGGCGCCGGACACCGGCGCCATCCGGGCCCTGGTGGGGGCCTTCGGTCCCTACCAGGGCTCGTTCAACCGGGCCACCCAAGCCCGGCGCCAGCCCGGCTCGGCCTTCAAGCCCTTCATCTACGCCGGGGCCCTGGCCCGGGGGCTGAGCCCGGCCACCCTGGTCAACGACGCGCCCGTGGTGCGTCCCGGGGATACCGGGCTCTGGCGTCCCCGGAACCACAGCCGCACCTTCCATGGTCCCACTCGCCTTCGCTCCGGGCTGGTCCATTCCCGGAACCTGGCCACCGTTCGCCTGCTGGACCGCATCGGGGTCGAATACGGGCGGGACTTCGCTGCCCAGTTCGGCCTCGAACGCCATAGGCTGCCCGACGATCTCTCCCTGGCGCTGGGCTCGGCGAGCCTGGCGCCGGTGGAGCTGGTAGGCGCCTATGCGGCCTTCGCCAACGGTGGCTATCGGGTCGAGCCCTACTTGATCCGCCGCCTGGTGGCCTGCGACGGCGAGGAGCTGGTAGATCGGGGGCCACGGTTCGGGTTCGAGGCCGAAACCGATCGGGCGCCCGGAGAGCGGATCCTGCCGCGCACCATCCAATTCCAGATGACCAGCCTGTTGGCCGACGTTACGGAGCGGGGGACAGGCCAGGCGGTGGGTCGCGCCCTGGATCGGCGGGTAGCCGGCAAGACCGGCACCACCGACGACCAGAGGGACGCCTGGTTCGTGGGCTACACCCCCCAGCTCGCTACCGGGGCCTGGGTCGGCTTCGACCGGTCCCGCAGCCTGGGGCGCTATGAGACGGGGGCCCGGGCGGCCGCTCCCATCTGGACCGATTTCATGGCAGGGGCCCTGGCGGGACACCGACCCGCCTGGTACGAGCCCCCTTCCGGCCTGATCCGGGCCCGGATCCACCCCGATACGGGCCAACTCGCCTCGGCGGACGAACCCGAGGCCCGCCACGAATGGCTACGGGCGGAGAACCTCCCCGAAGACGTCCTGGAAGACGGTGTCCTCACCCGTGAGCCCGGCGAGGATCGGGATCGCCGGTCCGGGCCAAACCGTGAAGTGGGCAATCTGTTCTGACCTGCTCCGCCGCGGCCCGCCTACTGGGGTGCGGGCGCTCAATCCACCCGGTTGCGGCGCTGGCCCGCGCGGAAGGCCTCGACGTTAGCAGCTAGCTCGTCCACCAAGCGCTGCCGGGCCGGCTGGCTGGCCCAGGCGACGTGAGGCGTGCGGATCAGGTTGGGGATGTCGTCGGCCAACAGGGGATGATCGGCCGGAGGCGGCTCCTGGCTCAGGACGTCCACGCCGGCGCCGCCCAGCTCGCCGTGGCGCAGGGCCTCGGCAAGGGCGTGCTCGTCCACCAGCGCCCCCCGGGCGGTGTTGATGAGCAGGCTGTCGGAGCGCATCGAGGCCAGCTCCGCCTCGCCGATGAGCCCGCGAGTGGACTGGGTCAGGGGGCAATGCAGGGAGAGCACGTCCACCTCCGCCAACAGCTGTGGCCAAGGGGTGCGGTCCGGACGCTGCGGACGGCCCGGCAGCTGGGCGATCCGGACGTCCATGCCGAAGGCCTCGGCGATCCGGGCGACCTGGCTCCCCAGGTCGCCGTAGCCCACGATGCCTAAGGTCATGCCCGCCAGCTCCCGGACCGGATGCGCCAGGAAGCAGAAGTGGGGGCTCGCGCTCCACTGCCCCGCCCGAACCGCGGCGTCGTAGTCGGGGATGTGGGTGGCCAGGGCCAGGAGCAGACCGAAGGCGTGCTGGGTCACCGAAGGGGTGGCGTAGGCGGGGACATTGACGACGGCGATGCCCCGCTCCCGGGCGGCCGCCACGGCCACATTGTTGACCCCGGTGGCGGCAACGGCGATCAGACCCAGCGCCGGTGCCCGATCCAGCGCGGAGGCGTCCAGCTCCACCTTGTTGGTGATGGCCACCTCGGCATCGGCCAGGCGATCCCCCAGGTCCTTGGGGGTAGTCCGGGGATAAAAGGTCCAGGAGGCCCCCCCTTCCAGTGCCGTCCAGTCCAGATCGCCGCGATCGACCGTCTCGGCGTCCAGGAAGACTCCCCGCATGGTCCCTTCTCCTATCCGTGGGGTCGCCCTTCAGGCCAGAAGGACCGCCACGATGCCCGTAATGTAGATGCCGTCGAAGGTGCCGGCGCCTCCGATGGCGGCCTGCGGCGTGCCCATCCGGCGGATGTCCCCGATGCGCAGGAGGTCGGCGCCGACAAGCACCCCCAGCGTCCCGCCGATGTAGGCCAGAGGCGCGCTCTTCTCCCCGCCCAGCAGCAAAGCGGTGACCGCTGCCGCTACCGGGCCGATGAACAGGGGCATGGACACGCCCACGCCCGGCACCGGTCGGCTGGTGGCGTAGCTGATCGCCGCTACAACCAGGACCGCGGCCAATACCAGGGTCAGAGGGAGCCCGTGGTGGACCCAGAGGTAGGCCGCGAAGCCGATGGGAATGAGCCCCCCGCCCAGATTGATGGCCACCACCGTGCTCCCCGTGAAGGGGCGTCTGGGGCGCAGCATGCCCAGCTGATATAGCGGATGGCGCTGGATGGGAGGAGGAGCCTCCGCGGCCACGGTGAACAGCGGCAGGTTGACCCCACTGCCCAGCAGGGAGCCGAAAAGCAGCACCACCACCGCACCTGTCGAGAGCCCAAGCTTCTCCACGGCCAGGGTGACCACCCCGACCTGGATGAAGGCGAGCAGGAACCCGGCCAGGAACAAGAAGGCCAGGAAATGCAGCGGAGAGATGCGCACGGGGTCCTCCGAGGAGCGGGGAGACCCACTCTAGCAAGGGGGGGCAGGGGCCGCCTACGCACGGCCTCGCCGAGCCGGCTACCCGAGAAAAGCGGGGGAAGCCGGGGCCAGCGGACTGTCCCTGGTGGTGGGGACTTACGGGTACCGGAGACCATGTCCTGGGGGTCACCCGGGTTTGGGATCCCCATCAGGCGACAGGAGGGACAATCGGACGTCCGAAATCGTCTTTGTGGTATCGCCTACGGAGCTTGAGAGGTTTATGGTTGTCAGAGAAGGATAGAAGTCCCATTCCGGACGTTTCGGAGAGTCCCATGGCAGAGGATGGTAAGGACATGCAGGAACGATTCCAGACGATACTGCGGGAAAGCCGTCTTTTGGCCCGCGACGCCAGCAAGCGGGCGACGTCCTGGGCCTGCTGGGCCTACAGCGAGGCCCGCCGCCGGATGGGCTGGAGCGAAGGGGAGCAGCCCCGCGTCCAGACTGGCAAGGCTTCGTCCAAAGGAGCCGCCTCCGGGCAAACGAGTCCAGAGGGCTATGCCGTGGGCCAGACCTGGCAGCCCAAGGACCGGTCCAAGAAGGCCCGGAAGATCGTGGAGATCCGGCGGGAAGGCGGGGACTATTTCGTGATCTGGCAGGCCCCCCAGGGCGGTCAGAACAACCGGATCAAGGAAGCCAGCTTCACCCGCTGGGTGCGGCGGGAAGACGCCCGGCCGGAGTAGTCGGGACTGCGTCCGCCCCGGGCTCGTTATTCCGAAAGCAACGCCCGGAGACGGTCCGCTTCCCCCTGCAGGTCCCTGCTGACCGACACGGGGTAGGCCTGCGCCGCTGGTTGGAGCGCTCGTAGGACCGGGGGCAGGCGCTCCCGCGCGTTGCGGGTGTATTCCCGGAGCCGCCCCAGGTCCGGGGTGGCGTCGGGTGTCCGCTGGCCTTGCCGCATCACCGGCTGCAGAAGGGGGATGCCCCCGTCGGTGGGCTCTTCTTGCCTTTGGATGATGTCCCCCCGATAGGATCCGTCCTCGGCGGCGTAACGCACCACCTGCTTGCGGCCCGGCAGGGTTGTCTTGCTGGAGGCCAGCTTCATGCGCGGCTCCCCGGCGTACTCCACCAGCTTGTAGGCGCTGTCCAGGTAGGGGCTGTCCTCGGAGACGCCGAGGTGGGTTCCCACACCGAAGCCGTCGATGGGGGCTCCGGAGGTCAGCAGCTCCTCGATGGCGTACTCGTCCAGGCTGCCGCTGGCGTAGATTCCCACATCCCCCAGGCCCGCCTCGTCGAGGATGCGCCGACTTCGCCTCGCCAGATCGCCCAGGTCTCCGGAATCCAGCCGGATCCCCCGGACCCGGAAGCGCTCGCCCCAGTTTCGGGCCATCTCGGCGACACGCTCCACCCCCCGCAAGGTGTCGTAGGTATCCACCAGCAGGATGGTCTCGGGGTAGAGGCCCGCGAAGGCCTCGAAGGCGGCCTGCTCCCCCTCATGGGCCTCGATGTAGCTGTGGGCCATGGTCCCCGAAACCGGGATGCCGTAGATCCGGCCCGCGAGGACGTTGGATGTGGCGTCCACCCCGCTCAGGTAGAAGGCGCGGGCCGCCTTGAGGCTCGCGTCGATGCCGTGCATCCGGCGTGCGCCGAAATCCAGCACCGACCGGTCGCCGGCCGCCTCGGCGACCCGGCTCGCCTTGGAGGCCATTAGGGTCTGGAAGTGGAGCTGATTGAGGAGGAAGGTCTCCACCAGCTGGGCCTCGGGCAGGGGGGCCACCACCTCCAGGACCGGCTCGTTCGGGAATACGGGGGTGCCTTCCGGGATGGCCCGGACCTCCCCGGTAAACCGGAACGTCGCCAGGTAGTCCAGGAAATCCGGCGAGAACTGGCCCAGGCTGTCCAGGTAGGCCAGGGCGTCGGCGGAGAACCGCAGGTTTTCCAGGTAGGTGAGGGCGGTCTCCAGACCCGCGGCCAGCAGATAATTCCGGCTTTCGGGGAGCTTGCGGAAGAACAGGTCGAACGCGGCCGGTTCCTGCAGGCCTTCCCGGTGGTAGGCCTGCATCATGGTGAGCTCGTAGAGATCGGTCAGGAGCGCCGCGTTGTCCTGGTCCACCCAAAGGCCGGGGTCGCTCATCGCACCGGCTCCGCTTCCTCTACGATGATGGCCCCCGCCTCGCGCATCTCGGTCAGGGCCCGGTCGCCGTCGCCCGGCTGGACGTCCACCGGCCGGGTGGCGGCGCGGATGAGGTGGGTGTCGAAGCCCTCCGCCAGGGCATCCAGCACGCTGGCGCGGACGCAGACGTCCTGGGCCAGCCCCCCGACCCAGACCCGCGTTATCCCTTCCGCGCGCATCCGCTCGCCCAGTCCCGTGCCATCGAAGGCCGAATACTGGTCGCGATCGGGATCGGTGCCTTTGCTGATGACCTCGGCCGCTTCGGGCAGCGTCAGATCGGGGTGGAAGGCCGCGCCTTCGGTGCCCTGGATGCAGTGCGGGGGCCAGGGCCCGCCGCGCTCCTCGAAGCTGACGTGCCCGGCCGGGTGCCAGTCGCGGGAGGCGTAGATGGGGATCCCGGCGTCCCGGGCGGCGCCGATCCAGCGGTTGAGCACGGGGACCACGGCGTCGCCTTCCGGCACCGCCAAGGCGCCGCCCGGGCAGAAGTCGTTCTGGACATCGACGAGGAGCAGGGCATCGCCCCGGACCAGGGGCTCGGGCATGGCTGGCACCTCCTTGGAAGGTTCCCTTTTCCGCCGTTGGACCGCTCCGGGGCAGCGGCGCTCCCCTTCCCGGGATTTCGCTGCGCTCGCTTCAGGGCAGGGACTCGGTACGGAAGCGCCGCACCTGGATCTCCGGGGAGAAGAAATCGGCGGGCAGGCCCGCCTTGCGCTTGAGCTCGGCCAGGAAGTGCTCCGGCTCGGGCAGGTGCTGCCACACCGTCGGCAGGAAGGTCCCGGCCCGGTCGCCGTAGCTCAGGATGAGCCCGTCACGGCCGGGCTGGAGCCATTCCAGCAGCTCCGCCTCGCTGGCCACGGGCAGGGTCTCCGCGGGCCCGAGCACCTCGATGCCGAGCGTGAGCTCGGGGCGTTCCGCGGGCGTCAGGGGCGGGTAGCGGGGATCCCGGAAGGCCGCTCGGTAGGCATTGTTCGCCACCTCGTGGACCAAGGGGCGGTGGGCCTCGGTGGAGCCGAGACAACCGCGGAGATGTCCCCCAAGCCGGAGGGTGACTAAGGCCGCTCCGGGCTCGCGCAGGGGAGAGGGGTAGCGGTGGGGATCCGGCTCGGACGGCCCCTCTCCGGCCAACCCCTGGTCGATGGCGGCGTGGGCGAGCTCGTGCAGCTCCTCGCCGAAGGGCCGGATCCAGGGAAGGGGACCCGGATCGTGGCGAACGGGGCGGGGGGAGGTCGACGCGCTCATGCCGGCTCCTCCAGCAGGAAGGCCCCGTAGCCCACCACCC
>JAHEOG010000025.1 GCA_018609925.1 Gammaproteobacteria bacterium | reverse complement strand
CCGGACCTCCGGGCGCTGGGTGAGGTCCAAAAGGGCATCCGGCAACGTTTCCGGGCCGAATGCCACCCGCTCGCGAACCCCGACGGGAGCGGACTTGTGATTGACGCCGAGAACGAGGATGTGCATGGAGATCGCTGTTTGCGGCGATGGCCAATTTGCGGGGACTGCCTGGAGCGGCCGATCGCTGGCCCAGGAGCGGTCCAAGGCCTCGGCAGTCCCCGAATACTGCGCCATGCACCGTATAAGTTCAAGCAGCCCAGCCCTAGCGGAGAGGCTCCGCTGCCCGGCTGGCCGCTTTTGGTCGCCTCCATCACCCTATGGGACAATGCCGGCCCGATTAGGATCCGCCCGTCCGGCCCGACCGGAGGGAGGATCTCCCCGTTTTGCCCCGGGCCTTGCCGTAGATCTCGGTGGGAAGCCTGCCGCAGGGGGTCCAGGGGTGGCCCGGGCCACCTGCGGTTCGGTTGAATCCCCGTCCCAAGACCTCCCATGGAATCCCTGCCCTTGATCCGCCTTCTGCCCTTGGCAAGTGCCTTCCCGGCGGGTGCCTTTCTCCTTTTGGTTGCCGCCTGTCAGTCCCCGGCCGGCCAGCCTGCAGGGCCTTCGGAGCAGGCGACCGGGGAGTCCCCAAAAGACCGGTCGGCCCCCGACGAGGAGGGAAGGCCCCCGCAAGCGCGGACGGCGGATCCTTTGCAATACGGCGTATACGCCTTCCTCGCTGCCGAATTCGCGGGCCAGCGCGGACAGCCGGGACAGGCCGCCCTGTGGTACGGGCGGGTCGCCGCCGCCACCGGAGAGCCCTCCCTTTATGGGCAAGGGATCGAGGCGGCCCTGGAGGCGAATAATCCCAAGCTTGCCTTGGAGCAGGCCCGCCGGTGGCGCAAAGCGGCCCCGGAGGCCCCCGATCCTCTGCTGGCCTTGGCCCGGGTTCACCTATTGCAAGGAGAGCGGGATGAGTCGGCCGCTGCCATGGGGACGCTGTTCCGAAGGCACGGCCAGCGGGAAGACCTCCTGCTAGAGAGCGGGCAGCGCCTCGCCCATGTGGGCGGTGTGGATGGAGCCAGCGCCGTCCTGCGCCGCGCAGCGGGAGCCGAAGACAGCGGCGCAGCGGCCCTCCTTGCCTATGGCCACCTCCTGGCCCGAACGGGACGCCAGGAAGAGGCCACCCGTCATCTTCAAGAGGCTCGCGATCGCCGGCCCGATTGGGAGCTGGCGGTGGTGGAGCTGGCCCAGGCCCAAGAAGTCGAGTCGGGTCTCGAGATCCTGGAAGGCTTCCTGGCGGAGCATCCCGACGCCCTTAAGGCCCGCCGGCGCTACGCCCAGGGCCTTCTCGCCGCGGAGCGCCCCGAGGAGGCCAAGGCCATCTACACCGAGCTGGTGCGGAACCGACCGGATGACGTCGAGGCCCGGGTCGGGCTCGGCCTGGCCCGGCTCCAGCTCGGGCGCTTGCAGGAGGCCGAGGCCCCCCTCAAGGAGGCCCTCGAGCTCGATCCGGGGAACGATACGGCCCTGTTCCACCTGGGACGTGCCGCCGAGGAACAGGGCGAATACGCCCGAGCCAAGGGCCTCTATAGCCAGGTAGCCGGGGACGGTCTCACCGAGGAAGCCCGGATCCGGGAAGCCGTGACCGCCTTGCGCTCCGATGACCTGGACCGGGCCCTCCAGATCGTTCGACGCATGCGGACCTATAACCCCGGCAATCCCGAATACCATCGCCTCGAGGCCCGGATCCTGGCCGATATGGACCAGCTACGGGCGGCGGAGCGGGTGGCTTCCCAGGCCCTGGAGGAGCATTCCGAGCATGTGGAGCTCCTCTATACCCGGGCCATGGCCCGTGAGCAGATGGGTGACTACGAGGGCATGGAGGCGGACATCCGCCGGGTGATCGAGCTTCGCCCGGAGGAGGCCCGGGCCTACAACTTCCTGGGCTTCAGTCTGGCGGACCGCGAGGTTCGCCTCCAGGAGGCCCTTGACCTGCTGGAAAGGGCCAACCGGCTGGAGCCGAATCAGGGCTACATCGTGGATAGCCTGGGCTGGGCCCACTACCGTCTGGGCAATCTGGACAGGGCCGAGGAGCTGCTCCGGCGGGCCCTGCGGCTGAGCTCCGGAGATCCGGAGATCCTCTCCCACCTGGGAGAGGTGTTGGAAGCCCGGGGCGAAGGGGAGGAGGCCCGAGCGGTCTGGCAACGCGCCCTGGAGCAAACCGATGGCGGCTCTGAGCTGAACCAGGAGCTCCGCCATCGCCTGGGGCGCGAATCGGGGAGCGATGGCGCGTGAGGGGGCGCCTGTGGCGGGGCCGCCTTGCCGGCAAGCGAGTCCCCTGGTTGGTGATCTCCGTTGTGCTTGCCACGGGCTGCGCCGGCCCCAAGGGACCGGAGCCCGCTGCTGACCGCGACGCGGCAGTGACGAGCTTCCAGGATCGGGCCCAGCGACTTGCCGACCTCGCCGGCTGGCGGCTCCAAGGCCGCGCCACCGTGGAGAGTGAGCAGGGTGGCGGTCAGGTTCGGATCCGTTGGTCCCATCAGGGGCGGCAGGGCCGCTTGGCGGTCAGCAATCCCTTGGGCCAAACCCTGATGGTGCTTCGTCACAGCCCCCGAGGACTTCGGCTCCAGGACCGGGAAGGTCGAACCTTCCGGGGCCGACAGGCCCGCGAGGTTCTGCGTCAGCGCCTGGGAAGCTGGGTCCCCGTGGATCGCTTCTCCGGCTGGGCGCTGGGCCTTCCCGCCCGGTCCCAGGACCCCCCGGCCCGCTTGGATGAGCGGGGCTTGCCCCTGCGCCTGGAGCGGGCGCCCTGGGCAGTCCAATACACCGAATACCGGCGTACCGATGGGGTCTGGCTGCCGTCGGCTATGGAGATCTCTCGGGAGGGGGTCCAGCTCCGGATCCGGGTGGACCAGTGGCATCTGGAGTGGCCATCGGAGACGGAAGGAGGGGGAACGGTGTGACCGGGCCGTCAGATCCCGCATTTCAGGAAGGGGTGGTGGAGGGTGTCCAGTGGACGCAAAAGGGCGTGGTGGCCTCGGCGCCGGCCAAGCTTAACCTCTTTCTCCACATCACGGGCCGGCGCCCCGACGGCATGCACGAGCTGCAGACCATCTTCCAGTTCCTGTCCTGGGCGGATCGGCTGTCCTTTCAGGTGCTGTCGGAGCCCCGGCTGGAGGAGGGAGCGGCCCTGCCCGGCATCGAGCCCGAGTCGGATCTGGCCCTGCGGGCCGCTCGCCTGCTGGCGGAGCGCACCGGCTACCGGGGAGGGGTGCGGCTATCGGTGGACAAGCGCCTGCCTGTGGGCGCTGGGTTGGGAGGAGGCAGCAGTGACGCCGCCACGGTGCTGTTGGTCCTGAATCGGCTCTGGGGCCTCGGCCTGTCCCGGTCCGAGCTTACCGCACTGGCCACCGAACTGGGCGCCGATGTGGCCGCGTTTATCGGTGGGCTCGCCGCCTGGGCCGAGGGGGTTGGTGAGCGCTTGACCCCGATTCCCGAGATCCCCGAGCCCTGGTACCTGGTGCTTTGGCCCGGGGAGCTTCAGATCTCCACCCGGGAGGTCTTCGCCGATGCCGCCTTGACACGGGATCACCCCCCCGTGACAATAAATGACTTTTATCGCGGGCTTTGTGAGAACGATTTCACGCCCGTTGTGGAGCGGCGCCATCCCGAGATTGCTGGGGCCCGCGAGTGGCTCGATCGGTACGCGCCCACACCCGGTCGGCTCTCGGGCTCGGGGGCTTGCTTGTTCGCCGCCTGTGAGAGCCACGATCAGGCGGATTCCCTTCGAAAACAGGTTCCCTCGGATTGGGAGGCGATGGTGGCCCGGGGTTGCAACCGCCATCCCCTGGAGGAATGGGCCTTTTCGGGGGGTTCCGGGCAAACCCGCTGATCCCGGGCCTCGCTTCCCTTATGGCGGTTCCTTTTGGGGCGTAGCCAAGCGGTAAGGCACCGGATTTTGATTCCGGCATTCCCAGGTTCGAATCCTGGCGCCCCAACCAGAGAGGCTGCGGCCTACCCAGTTTTTGGACGATTCCCCTGTGGGGGAGTTTGGGTCCCCCGCTGGGCGACCGATGCCCGGTACGATGAAGGAGAAGCCTGGAATGGCGGAGCCTGAGCTGGCCGTTTTTACCGGGAACGCCAATCGGGCGTTGGCGGAGCGGATTGCCCAGCATCTCGGGGTTCCGCTGGGGCAGGCCGAGGTGGGGGGGTTCAGCGACGGCGAGGTCCACGTGGAGTTCCTGGAGAACGTCCGGGGACGAGATGTGTTCGTGGTCCAGCCCATCTGCTCTCCCGCCAACACCCATTTGATGGAGCTTTTGGCCATGATGGACGCCCTCAAGCGGGCGTCCGCGGCGCGGATCACGGCGGTGGTCCCCTATTACGGTTACGCCCGTCAGGATCGACGGACCAACGGTCGGACCCCGATTACCGCGAAGCTCGTGGCGGATTTGATCACGGCCGCCGGGGCCCATCGAGTGCTGACCATGGATCTGCACGCCGACCAGATCCAGGGCTTTTTCGACATGCCGGTGGACAATATCTACGCCTCCCCGGTCCTGTTGGGGGAGATCAACCGGATGGAGCTGGACAACCTGGTGGTGGTCTCCCCGGACGTCGGCGGGGTGGTTCGGGCTCGGGCCATCGCCAAGCGGCTGAACGCCGAGCTGGCCATCATCGACAAGCGCCGGCCCCGGGCCAACGAGGCCCAGGTCATGCATATCATCGGGGCCGTGGCGGGCCGCCACTGCGTTATCGTCGACGACATGGTGGATACTGCCAATACCTTGTGTCGGGCCGCCAGTGCCCTCAAGGAGCAGGGAGCCCAATCGGTGATGGCCGCGGTGACCCATCCCATCCTGTCCGGGGAGGCGATGGACAATATCGAGAGATCGGGCCTGGACACCCTGCTGGTTACCGACACCATCCCCCTTGGTGCCCGTGCGCAGGATAGCGAAAAGGTCCGCGTCCTGTCGGTGTCCGAGCTTTTGGCCAAAGCCATCCAACGGGTGAGCCACGAGGACTCGGTGAGTTCGCTGTTTCCGGAGTGATCGGCTATCCCTTGAACGTAGGAAGCGGGCGCCCCCGAACGATTTCCCAATCCATTATCGAGGCGAGCGATGGCGGACTATTCCCTGAAGGCAAAGGAGCGGACGGAGAAGGGTACCCCGGCCAGCCGGCGCATGCGCCGGGAGGGCTGGATCCCCGGGAATGTGTATGGGGCCGGCAAGGATCCCCACATGGTGGCCCTTAGCGAGAATGAGCTTCTCCAGCTAATGGACGACGAGGGGTTTTTCTCCAGCTTGATCAGCATCGAGGGGCTCAACGAGCGACAGGACGTCCTCGTCCGCGACATCCAGATGCATCCCTTCAAGCCTAAGCCTGTGCACGTGGATTTTCAGCGGGTCAAGGCCGATCAGAAGGTCTCCTTGAACGTTCCGCTCCACGTCGCCGGTGAGGAGGACGCCCCGGGGGTCCTCGAGGGCGGGACGGTCTCCTACCTGATGACCGAGGTGGAGATCACCTGCCTTCCCAGGAACATCCCCGACTATCTGGAGGTGGATGTCCGGGCGCTTAACATCGGCGATTCGCTCCACCTCTCGGATATCCCGGCGCCCTCGGGGGTGGAGATCAATTTCGACGAGGAGACCGACCAGCCCGTAGTGAATGTGACCGGGATTCAGCCCGAACCGGAGCCCGAGGAGGCCGAAGCCGCCGAAGAGGCCGCCGAGGGCGAGGAACCCGAGGAGGCGACGGAGAGCGAGCTGGAAGGACCAGGCGAGGAAGGCAGCGGCGAAGAGGAAGAGTAGAGGTCGCCCATGCTTCGCCTGGTGGTCGGCCTCGGCAACCCCGGCAGGCGGTACCGCGGAACCCGGCACAACGTGGGCTTCGACTGGGTGGACCGGGTAGCGGACGGACTCGGTGCCAAGTGGAAGAGCCGTCGTCGCTACCGGGCCGAGCTGGCGGAATGGCCCATCGACGGTCACACCCTGTGGGCGATGAAGCCCCAGACCTTTATGAACCGAAGT
>JAHEOG010000024.1 GCA_018609925.1 Gammaproteobacteria bacterium | reverse complement strand
TGCCGTCGAAGGCGGTGAACAGACCCACCGGGTGGCGGTAGCTGACCGCGATATGGCCCTGGTGCTTCGGAGTACCGGGGAGCTGGTTGCCGTCGAAAGCGGTGCCGCCCCGCTCGAACTCGTCGAACTGGAAGTCCGAGAAGGTGTAGGTGAGATCGGTCTTGAGGCCCCGCAGGGGCTCGGCCTTCACGCTGGCCTCGATACCGTCGCGCACCGTTTCGCCGGCGTTGACGAAGAAGTCCCGACCCTGCTGGTTGGGACACCCCTGCCCGATGAGCTCGTCGTCGGTCTCGATGCGAAAGTAGGCCAGGCTGTAGCGCACGTCCTGGAGTACCTGGCCGCGCGCGCCCACTTCGTAGTTGTCGGCCTCCTCCGGGTCGATATTCCGGAAGCCGCCGCCCTGGCAACGCTGGAACTCGGTGGTGGTGGGGGTCTCGAAGGAGGTCGAGAAGTTGGCGAAGGGGATGAAGGCCCGGCTCACCCGGTAGGTGGCCCCCACAGCGGGGCTCAGCTCCTCCAAGGTCTGGTCCCCGGACTGGTCTCCGTCGGCAAGGAACTCATCCTCCAGGTCGAAGGTGATGGAGTCGTAGCGAAGGCCGGCGGTGACCGTCAGGCGATCGGTGACCGAGAGCTCGTCGCGGATAAAGCCGGCCACGTTGGAGACGGTCTCGATCTGATCGACGGTCTTGGCTCCGCGCACCCCGCCGATCAGGTTGTTGAAGCGCTGGCGGTCGTCGCGCTGGAGGCCGCCGTCGATCCCCACCATGAGCCGATTGTCGAGCCCGGCGACGGGGTGGTCGAAGGTGTACAGCGCCCCGCCGCCGCCGAAGGTCCGGTCGAACTCCACCTGACCGCCGCCCTGGAAGGGCAGGCGGTTGTTGAAGTCCCGGAAGACCGAGAAGCCGCGCAGGCGCAGGTGGTGGTGCTCGGCGAGCTGGTTCTGGTAGACCAGCCCCACCGTCTGCTCGCGGACCTCCTCACCGGCGTTGCGGTCGAGGTTGCCCTGGCTGGCCTGCTCCCGGTCCTGGTTGACCTGTTGGCGGGTCAGCCCGCCGGGGTCCTGGGCCTGGGGCGAATCCACCCCGCGGACGATGAGCTGGGCGCTGGAGGTGGGGGTCAGGTCGAAGCGCAGCTTGGTGTTGTAGCGCAGGCTCTCGGAGGAGCTGTGCTCCCGGAAGCCCACCTGCTCCATCCTCGAGACCGCCCCGGCGTAGTTGAAGCGCCCGGACTCGCCGCCGAAGCGCAGGGTCTGCTTGTTGAAGCCGAAGGACCCGAACTGGGTCTCCACCTCGGCGAAGGGGGTGGGCGGTCCTTCCATTGTGGTGAGGCTGACAACCCCTCCGGAGGCGTTGCCGTACAGGGACGAGGACGGCCCCCGGATCACCTCCACCCGCGAGATGGAGTCCAGGGCGATGGTGTCCACCTGGGCGGAGCCGTCGGGCAGGGTCAGCGGGATGCCGTCCTGGACCATCTGCACACCGCGGATGCCGAACGGCGCCCGGGCGCCGAAGCCGCGGATGGAGATGCGCAGGTCCTGGGCGAAGTTGTAGCGGTTCTGGGTGAACACCCCGGGAACGCCCTTTAGCTGCTCATCCAGGCTGAGGCCCTGGCGGGCCCGCTGGGCCTCCTCCCGGCCGACCACGCTGATGGAACCGGCGAAGGTCTCCAGCGGGGTTTCCAGCCGGGGCGCGGAGACGGTGATCTCGTCCACCGCGAGCCCCGGATCCTCTGCTGGGGCCTGTTGGGCCAGTACGGGTCCTCCAACCAGAAGGAGGGCGGCCCCTACACCGCCGAGGATGGGCTTGGCTCTGGCTGACATGGTGGAATCCTCCCTCTTTCCCTGGGCGTCGCCCGGTTGCCCCTGCCTTCGTCGGGCTTTCCCCGTTATTGCGAAGGTCCCGTGGGGCCTGAAGCCATCTCCCGAAGCGGGCCCACCGGGAGATGGCTTGGCTGCCGCTCGCGATGACGAGGGCATGTCATTGGGAGGCCCCGGAAGGCCTGGGAAGATTTCCCAGCGAATGCTGTGCCAGGATCCGAAAGTAGCGGAAAATCAGGGGTTTAAAGGGGGTTCAAAGGGGTGGGTAGGGGTAGCTTGTGGTCGAAAGCAGCCGCTACCGGTGCATATCGACCGACCGGTCGGGTCCTGCCCGGGCCAGGGTCAGGAATCGCTGCGGATCATGGCGTAGGCGGAGTGGTTGTGGATGGACTCGAAGTTCTCCGCCTCCACCGTGTAGCGGGCCAGACGGGGATCGCCCTCGAGGCGCCGGGCCACGTCGCGGACGATGTCCTCCACGAACTTGGGGTTCTCGTAGGCGCGCTCGGTGACCATCTTCTCGTCGGGGCGCTTGAGCAGGCCGTAGAGCTCGCTGGAGGCCTCGGCCTCCACCAGCTCGATCAGCTCCTCCACCCACAGGAAGTCCCTCACCTCGGTGGTCACGGTGACGTGGGAGCGCTGGTTGTGGGCCCCGTAGCGGGAGATCTCCTTGGAGCAGGGGCACAGGCTGGTGACGGGGACGGTGACCCGGACCCCCATGCGGGTCTCGCCGCCCACGAGGTCCCCGGTGAAGGTGACCTCGTAGTCCATGACGCTCTCCACGGCGGTTACCGGCGCCGTCTTGCCGAGGAAGTACGGGAAGGTCATCTCGATGTGGCCGGACTCCGCTCCCAGGCGCTCGGTCATGCGCGGCAGCATGGCCTGGAGAGCGGGCACCGAGATCTCGCGCTCGTTCTCCTCGAGGACCTCCACGAACCGGGACATGTGGGTCCCCTTGAAGTGGTGGGGGAGGTCCACGTACAGGCTGAAGGTGGCCACGGTGTGCTGCTCACCACCATCGCGCTGGGCCACCCGGACGGGATGCCGGATATCCCGGATCCCGACCTTGTCGATGGGGAGCTGGCGGGTATCCGGGCTCCCCTGGACATCGGCGATGGTGGAGGGACTGGCGTCGCTCATGGGCTGGGCGTCTCCTGTTAGCCGGCCTCGACCGATGTGACAGCCTCGGACCGGGTCTTCGTCGCGGCGGAGACCTGCACGGCGCAGAACTTGTACTCGGGGATCTTGCCGACCGGATCGATGGCCTCGTCGGTCAGCAGGTTGGCAGCCGCCTCGCCGTAGCCGAAGGGCAGGAAGACCTGGCTTTCCTGCAGGCCATCATCGGGGCGAACGTACATCGTGACCTCACCCTGGCGGGAGCGGACCGTGATCCGGTCGCCCGCGGCCACTCCCAGGCGCTCCATCTCCCGGGGGTGGAGCATGGCCACGGCATCGGGCTCCAGGGCATCGAGGGTGGAGGCGCGTCGGGTCATGGCCCCGGTGTGCCAGTGCTCCAGCTGGCGCCCGGTGATCAGCACGAACGGGAAGTCGCGGTCGGGCAGGAAGTGGCCCTGGTGGAACTCGACCGGCACCAGCTGGGCGCGGCCGTCGCTAGTGGGGAAGGCCTCCGGGAACATCACGCCCTGGCCCGGATGGCTGGTGTCCGGGCAGGGGTAGGTCACCGAGTCCTCGCGCTCCAGGCGGTCCCACGGGATGCCGGCGATGCCCGGCCAGGCCTGGCGGAACTCCTCGTAGACCGCGGCGGGGCCCTCGTAGTGCCAGTCCAGGCCGATCCGCCGGGCGATCTCCTGGATGAGGTCCAGGTCCTGGCGCACACCGGCCGGCATCGACAGCGCCTGGCGGCCGAGCTGCATCCGGCGGTCGGTGTTGACGAAGGTCCCCGCCTTCTCGGGGGCGCCCGAGGCCGGCAGGACCACGTCCGCCAGGCAGGCGGTCTCGGTTAGGAACAGGTCCTGGACCACCAGGTGCTCCAGGTTGGCGAGGGCGGACCGGGCGTGGTCCAGGTCGGGGTCCGACATGGCCGGGTTCTCGCCCATGATGTACATGCCCCGGATGTCGCCGGCGCCCGCGGCCTGGGTGATCTCCACGGCGGTGAGCCCGGTCTCCGGATCCAGCTCGGTGCCCCAGAAGTCCTCGTACCAGGCCTTGGCCTCGGGGTCGGTGACCTTCCAGTAGTCGGGGTAGACCATGGGGATCAGCCCGACGTCGGACGCCCCTTGCACATTGTTCTGGCCGCGCAGGGGATGGAGGCCAGTGCCCCGCCGGCCAACCTGGCCGCTGATCAGCGCCAGGGAGATGAGCGCCCGGCAGTTGTCGGTGCCGTGGATGTGCTGGGAGATCCCCATGCCCCAGAAGATCATGGAGCGCTCGGAACCGGCGTAGACCCGGGCGATCTCGCGGATGGTATCGGCCTCCACGCCGACCACCGGGGCCACCGCCTCCGGGGTGTAGCCCTTGAGGTTCTCCTTCAGGGCCTCGAAGTCAGTGGTGCGGTTGGCCACGAAGTCCTCGTCAACGAGGCCCTCCTCGATCACCGCCTGCATCAGCCCGTTCAGCAGGGCCACGTCGGTGTCGGGCTGGAACTGGAGGAAGTAGTCGGCGTCCGGGGCCAGCCCGGTCCGGCGGGGATCGATGCAGATCAGGGTCTTGCCGTCGCGGGCGGCGTTCTTGATGAACGACGACGCCACGGGGTGGTTCTCGGTCGGATTGGCGCCGATCACCAGCATGACGTCGGTGTCGGCCACCTCCTCCACCTGGTTGGTCACCCCGCCGGATCCGATCATCTCCTGCAGGGCGGCCACGGAGGAGGCGTGGCAGAGGCGGGTGCAGTGGTCCACGTTGTTGGACCCGAAGCCGGCCCGGACCAGCTTCTGGAAGAGGTAGGCCTCCTCGTTGGTGCCCTTCGCCGAGCCGAATCCGGCCAGGGAGCGCCCCCCGGTCTCGTCGCGGATGCGGCGCAGCCCGCTGGCCGCCACGTCCAGGGCCTCTTCCCAGGAGGCCTCGCGGAACATGGCACGGGCCTGCTCCTGGGTGAGGTTGTCCAGATCCACCTCCTTGGGGGCATCCTCCCGCCGGATCAGGGGGGTGGTCAGCCGATCCGGGTGCTGGACGTAGTCGAAGCCGTAGCGGCCCTTGACGCACAGGCGCTCGTGGTTGGAGGGCCCGTCGCGGCCCTCGGCGTAGAGGATCTCGTTGTCCTTGACGTTGTAGGTGAGCAGGCAGCCCACGCCGCAATAGGGGCAGACGGTGTCCACCTGATGGTCCGGCTCAGCCTGATGGCCCGGCTCGAAAGCCTGCCATTCGCCGGCGTGGGTCAGGGCCCCGGTGGGGCAGGCCTGGATGCATTCGCCGCAGCCCACGCAGGTGCTGTCGCCCATGGGATCGTCGAAGTCGAAGACGATCTTGGACTCGGATCCCCGGAGGGCGTAGCCGATAACATCGTTGTTCTGCACCTCCCGGCAGGCCCGGACGCAGCGGGTGCACTGGATGCACTGGTCGAGGTTGACCCGCATCGCCGGGTGGCTGGGGTCCGGCTCGGGCAGGGCTTCCTTGGCCGGCAGCCGGTCGGCGCTGCCCTGGCCGAGGAATTGCCGCCACTGGGCCACCTCGTCCTCGCCAGCGTAATCGGTCTCCGCCATGTCGGTGGCGAGGAGCTCGAGCACCATGCCTTGGGCGTGCCGCGCCCGCTCGCTGGCGCTGTGCACCGCCATGCCCTCGGTGGCCTCGGCCGCGCAGGACGCTACCAGCCCGCCCTGGCCCTCGACCTCCACCATGCAGCTCCGGCAGTTGCCGTCGATGCGCATGCCGTCGCGGTAGCACAGGTGGGGGATGGGGATGTCGTGGCGCTTGGCGGCCTGGAGGACGGTCTCTCCGGGCTGGGCCTCGACCGTCTGGCCGTCGATGGTAAAACGGATGGCTTCGTTGGCTTCAGGGTTCGCTGCCATCGCCGAGCTCCTCCGGGAAGAACTTCATGACACAGCGGATGGGGTTGGGGGCCGCCTTGCCCAGGCCGCAGATGGAGGCCTCGCCCATGACCTGGGCCAGATCCTCCAGCGAGTCCCGGTCCCAGGTGGGTTGGGCCATGAGGTCGGCGGCCTTGACCGTTCCCGCACGACACGGGGTGCACTTGCCGCAGGACTCGTCGGCGAAGAAGTGCTGGGCGTTCAGGGCCAGGTCCCGCGCCCGGTCGTGGGTGGAGAATACCACCAAGGCGGCGGCGCCCAGGAAGCAGCCGTACTCCTCCAGGGTATCGAAATCGAGCGGTACATCCGCCAGGGATTCCGGCAGGATGCCGCCGGAGACGCCGCCGGTCAGGTAGCCGTACAGCTCGTGGCCCGGTGCCATGCCGCCTGCGTACTCGTCGATGAGCTCGCGCATGGTGATCCCCGCGGGCGCCACGTAGGTCCCGGGCTGATTCACCCGCCCACTGATGGCGAAGGCCCGCAGGCCGGTGCGCCCGTGGCGCCCGTGGCTGGTGAACCAATCGGCGCCGCGCTCCAGGATATCCCGCACCCAGTGCAGGGTCTCCAGGTTGTTCTCCACGGTGGGCTGGCCCCACAGCCCCACCTGGGCGGGGAAGGGCGGGCGCAGGCGGGGCATGCCGCGCTTGCCCTCGATGGACTCGATCATGGCCGACTCCTCCCCGCAGATGTAGGCCCCCGCGCCGCGGCGGAGGTGGATCGGGGGGAGCTCGCAGGGGGGATCCGCCTGGAGGCGGTCCACCTCGCGCTGGAGGATCCGCCGGGACTCGGGGTATTCATCCCGAAGGTAGAGGTAGATCGCCTCCGCCTCGACGATCCGGGCGGCGATCAAGGCCCCCTCTAGAAAGCGGTGGGGATCGGACTCCAGGAAATGGCGGTCCTTGAAGGTCCCGGGCTCGCTCTCGTCGAGGCTCACTGCCACGTAGCACGGGGCCGGGAGCTCCCGCACGGTGCCCCATTTGCGTCCCACCGGGAAGCCGGCCCCGCCCAGGCCACGCAGGCGGGCGTCGGACAGCTCCTGGATGACGGCCTCGGGCTCGCGGGTGCCGGC
Source organism: Gammaproteobacteria bacterium (assembly GCA_018609925.1). Lineage (GTDB taxonomy): Bacteria > Pseudomonadota > Gammaproteobacteria > Thiohalorhabdales > Thiohalorhabdaceae > Thiohalorhabdus. The sequence continues at coordinate 1,701 of JAHEOG010000024.1, read as the reverse complement.
GGTAATCTCCTGGAGGGTCTTGTAGCCGCCGTCGGCGCGATAGGCATCGTAGCCGATGTAATCGATGTCCTCGGCCCCCAGGGCGTCGGTGTGACCCTCTTCCACTGTGTGGACCACGCTCTGGGGATCGGCCTTTTCTACGGGGTAGCTCCCCACCTTGGCCACGGGGGCGCACTGGCAGCGCCCGACGCAGGGCTCGCGCTGGACGCGAACGTCCGAGCCGAAGCGCTGCTGGAGGTCATCCAGGAGCCCCTCGGCGCCGTGCATGGCGCAGGTCACCGAGTCGCAGACCCGCACCGTCACCGGTGGCGGGGGCTCCTCTTCGTCCAGGACCACGTCGAAGCTGTGGTAGAAGGTGGCGACCTCGTAGACCTCGGCCAGGGAGATGTCGGTTTCCCGGGAGAGGGCGGTCAGGTGACGGGCGGAAAGGTGGCTGTAGCGGTCCTGCAGCCGGTGCAGGTACTCGATCAGCAGGTCCCTGCGGCGGGGCAGGTCCTCGAGGAGGCTGCGGACCTCCGTGCGCGCCTCGGGATCGGCGCGACGGCCCCTGGCGGTGCCCTTCTTCCGGCTAGGCTGCTGATCGGTCTCGGCGATCTCGTTCATGACCGCTCCCTGGGGGTTAGGGGCCGTTATCGGCCGCACCGTCGCGAGGGGCCCGGCGGGTCCGCGCCTTGCTCCCCGGGGCCGGACGCCGCCCCCGAAGGGGTAGGCCCGTGCTGATCGGCCACCGGTGAGCGCCCGACTGCAACACCTATGCCACAGGGGCCCGGGAAGCCGAAAGGGGGGCTCCGCTCCCCTCAGCCGGATCACAATACCAGGTGGGCGCCGGCCTGGGGAGCCCTTGCCCGCTAGCCCGTGTGCCGTCCCGGCCACCCGGGTGTGGCAGCCGTGGAACAGGGCGGCACCCGAGCCGGGTGAGTCCGGCCCGCGTTACCTCGCGGCCCCGGAGTCAGCTAGGATGGGACCAAGACCAATCCCTACAGTTCCACGCGGATGTGGCCCCGAAGGGCCCAGCAGGAGGTTCGAGCCATGGCCGATGGACAGAACGGGGAGAAGGAGTACGCCTATCCCGAGGACGAGATCCGGCGCCGGCTGGAGGCGGAGCTGCCCCACTGGTACCTCGAGGACGGGTGGATCAAGCGCCGGTACCGCACCCAGAGCTGGAAGGGGACCCTCATGGTGATCGGGGCGGTGGGCCACCTGGCTGAGGCGGCCTTCCACCACCCGGACCTGGAGGCCTCCTATGCCTTCGTCATCGTCAAGCTGGCGACCCACCGGGTGAAAGGGGTGACCGACAGCGACTTCGACCTGGCGAAGAAGATCGAGGAGGTGATCCAGTGGCAGCCCGGGAAGGATCCCGATACCCCGCTGTCGGGGACCCCGGACGACGCCCGCTTCAAGTACATCAAATACGACGGATAACGGCAGTTATCAGTAGGCAGTCATCAGTCGTCAGAAGACAGCCGTCAGCCGGCAGTAATCGGGCCTCATCGGCAGTCTTCCGTAGGCGGTGATCGGGGGGGGCGGTGGCCAGTATTCGGTCGGCAGTCGTCAGTTGGCAGAAGAGGCTTCCCGAAGCCCCTTTCCCGGGTTGACTCTCCTCCTGCAGGAGCCATCCTTCCCTAACTGCCAACTGCCAACTGCCAACTGCCAACTGCCAACTGCCAACTGCCAACTGCCAACTGCCAACTGCCAACTGCC
>JAHEOG010000023.1 GCA_018609925.1 Gammaproteobacteria bacterium | reverse complement strand
GGGGGGAGCTCTACTGTCGCTTGCCCTATGCCGAGCTCGACCGCCGTGCCCAGGAGGTGGGGACCCGTTTACAGGGGCTAGGACTGGAGCGTGGCGCGCGCGTGGCCCTGGTAGGGTGTACTTGCCCCGATTTCCTGGTCTTTTTCTTTGCCTGTCAGTACGCCGGGCTGGTACCGGTACCCCTTCCGGCTTCCGTCGGCCTTGGTAGCCATGAGGCCTTCGTTCGCCAGATCCGGGGCCTGCTGGAGAGCTCGAAGGCCGCGGTAGCCATGGCCCCGGAAGGGTTCCTACGCTTCCTTCTGGAAGCGCAGGAGGGCCTCGGCCTTGCCTTCGTGGGCACCCCTGAGCAATTCGACAAGCTGGAGCCCTCCGCGGAGTCGCTCCGGCCATTGGGGCCCGAGGAGCCGGCGTACATCCAGTATACCTCCGGCAGCACCCGCTTCCCTCGCGGGGTCCTGGTAACCCAATCGGCGGTGATGAGCAATCTGGGGGGCATCGTCCGGCACGGGCTCGAGGTCGGGCCGGGGGATCGCTGCGTTTCCTGGCTCCCTTACTATCACGATATGGGCCTCGTGGGATTCGTCCTGGGGCCCTTGGCCTCCCAGCTATCGGTGGATTACCTGGGGACCCAGGACTTCGCCATGCGGCCCCGCAAGTGGCTCGAGCTCATAAGCCAGAATGGGGGAACCATCTCGTACAGCCCGCCGTTCGGCTACGACCTTTGTGCCCGGCGGGCCGCGCGCGAGGACGTCACCCGGTTCGATCTGAGCAGCTGGCGAGTCGCGGGGGTCGGCGCCGAGCCGGTTCCCTCCGGCCCATTACAGCGGTTCGGGGAGATCTTCGCCCCGGCCGGCTTCGATGAGCGGTCCTTCCTGGTCTGCTACGGCTTGGCGGAGTGCTCCCTGGCGGTCACCTTCTCCCGTCCCGGGCAGGGCATGGAGCTGGACCGGGTGGATGAGCATCACCTCATTGATACCGGGGAGGCAGCCCCTCCGCCGGAAAACGAGGATCGTCCCGTCAAGGAGTTCGTGGTCTGCGGCTCCCCGCTTCCCGGGCATGAGGTGGCGGTCCGTAGTGACCAAGGGCGGTTCCTGGGAGAGCGGGTGAGTGGCAGCATCCTGGTGCGAGGCCCGAGCGTGATGGATGGCTATTTCAACGATCCCGAGGCCACCCAGGAGATGCTGGTCGGGGATGGCTGGCTGGATACGGGGGATATTGGATACCGGGTGGGGGGACAGCTGGTCATCACGGGGCGCAAGAAGGACCTGATCACGATCAATGGCCGCAACATCCGGCCCCAGGATCTCGAGTACCTTGCCGAGCAAGAGCCGGGCATCGGTTCGGGAGACGCCTGTGCCTTTGGCATCCCGGGGCCGGAAGGTACCGAGAAGGCCGCTCTGGTGGTTCAGTGCCGCGAGGCCGATCCCGAGCGTCGGATGGCTTTAGTGGCAACCGTCCGCAACCATATTCGCCGGGAGTTCGGAATCGATGCCCTGGTTGAGCCGGTTTCCCCGGGCACTCTGCCGCGCACCTCGTCCGGCAAGCTCTCCCGCAGCCGTGCTCGTCACGACTTTCTCCAGCGCCATCCCCATCCCGACCAGGATCTTCTCGAGGGGTCCGTAGCGGGGGAAGGGCTGGACTACGCCCGCAGGGCCTGAACCGGAAGTGGTCCCCCGAAGCACCCCGCGCTGGCATCCCCCTCAGCTCCGGCCGCAATGACACGTCTTTTGGCCCTGACCGGGGCTACGGGATTCATCGGCGCAGAGTTGGCCAAGGCCCTGGTGAAGGCCGGATTTCAGGTGCGGGTCCTGGAGCGTTCGCCCAGTGGAGCTGCAACCGGGACGGATGGCTCCCTCCAGCGGGTCCGGGGGGATCTCGCCGATGACGAGGCCCTGGCCCGGTTGGTGGCCGGGACTTCCGCGGTGATCCATTGTGCCGGAACCGTGCGGGGTGTCGGATCGGCGCCCTTCTTCTCCATCAATGCCGATGGCAGCGAGCGATTGGCCCGGATCGTCGCGGAGCGTCCTGAGCCGCCGCGGTTCCTGTTGATCTCTTCCCTGGCTGCCCGCGAGCCACAGCTTTCCCCATATGCCGCGAGCAAGCGAGCGGCCGAGGATCGCATCCGAAACCTGGGCAACCGGCTCTCCTGGGCCGCTTTACGGCCTCCGCCGGTTTACGGACCTGGGGATCGCGCCCTGGTGCCCCTGCTGGATGCCTTTCGCCGGGGATGGGCGCCCATGCTGGCCCCTCCCGAGGCTCGGCTCTCTCTGCTCCACGTGAGCGACCTGGTAAGCGCGGTGGAGGCATGGCTTCATTGGCCCCAGGCGGACGGCGGGATCTACGAATTGCATGACGGTCAGCCCGGGGGCTACTCTTGGGACGAAGTCCTCGGGGCCGCCGCGCGCCGGGGCCGTGGTCGGGTCTTTCGCCTGCGCATCCCGGCTACCCTCGCCTCGGGGGTAGCCGCTCTCAATGGGGGGTTGGCCCGGGCGACAGGCCGCGCTCCCGTTTTCACCCCGGGTAAGCTCCGCGAGATACGCCATCTCGACTGGGTGTGCGATAATACCGCCATCAATCAAGCCATGGATTGGCATCCCCGTTTGCAGCTTGAAGAAGGTCTGGACACGCTTTTCCCGAGTCGGGGGGGATCGGCCCCCTGGGGTCCTGAGGCCTGACCATGGCTGGGTATGAGGAGATCGTCGCGGAGATCCGCGACGGGCTGGCCCCCTTTGCCAAGGAGGGCCAGACGGTGCACGAAGGGACCCGGTTGGTGGAGGATCTCGGCCTGGACTCGCTCAAGGTCATGGACCTCTTGCTCGAGGTCGAGGACCGGATCGATCTGTCCATCCCTTTGAATATCCTTGCGGACGTCCAGACCGTCGGCGATCTAGCCCAAGAGCTGGAGAAGCTGACCCAGGAGCAATAATTGGCCATCTTCGACAAGTTCGAGCAGCTTGCGGAAGAACGGCGCCGGCTCCTGGAGGGGGGGGTTTCGGTGGATCCCCTGGATACCGTCATGGGGCGGGTCCTTTCCCCGACGGAGGCCATCGTCGAAGGCCGCCGGACCATCCTGGCCGGGACCAACAACTACCTCGGACTGACCTTTGACCCCGACTGCGTGGAGGCCGCTGCCGAGGCGGCGCGCTGGGAGGGCACTGGGACCACTGGCTCCCGCATGGCCAACGGGACCTATTCCAGCCATGCCGCGCTGGAGCAGGAGCTGGCCGATTTCTTCGGCCGCAAGACGGCCATCGTCTTCTCCACCGGCTATCAGGCCAATCTCGGCATCCTCTCCAGTCTGATCGGGCCCGATGACACCATCCTGCTGGATGCCGATTGCCACGCCAGTATCTATGACGGGGTCCGCCTGAGCGGGGCCGAGACCTTCCGCTTCCGTCACAATCGGGTGGAGGATCTGGAGCGCCGCCTGCGGCGGCTCCGCGATCGCTCCGGGGAAGTGGTGGTCCTGGTGGAGGGGATCTACAGCATGCTGGGCGACCGGGCCCCGCTGGCGGAGATTGCGGAAGTCACCAAGGCCCACGGGGCCTACCTGATCGTGGACGAGGCCCATTCCCTCGGGGTCCTCGGAGAGACGGGCCGCGGTCGGGCCGAGGAGGCCGGCGTCGAGGCCGCCGTGGACTTCGTGATCGGGACCTTCAGCAAGAGCCTGGGGGCGATCGGTGGCTATTGCGTCAGCGATTATCCGGAGCTGGACCTCCTGCGCTACACGTCCCGTCCCTACATCTTCACCGCCTCGCCGTCGCCGTCGATCATCGCTTCCACCCGAGAGGCCCTGCGTATCCTTCAGGAGCGCCCCGAGCTGCGCGTCCGGCTATGGGAGAATGCCGAGCGCCTCTATCGCCACTTGGAAGGGCTTGGCTTCCGGTTGGGACCGGAGGTGAGCCCCGTGGTGGCGCCGCGACTGCCTCGAGCCGAGGATGCCCTCGCTTTGTGGCAGGGGCTGCTCGAGGCCGGAGTCTACGTGAACCTGGTGCTTCCCCCCGCCACCCCCGACGATTCCAGCCTGTTGCGCTGCAGCGTAAGCGCCGGGCACACGCCCGAGCAGATGGAGGCCATCTGCACCGCCTTCTCCGAGCTCCGCGACCTGGCTCACGGCGCCTGAGTCCGCTAGCCCGTCCCCCCAATTAGGAACGCCCCGACCGGGTAGGGTCCTGCTCCCCTTGTCGCACGAGCTTCCAGATCAGCCACGGAGCGGCCAGCAGCGGATGGCGGCGCTGCCAGGGATGCGGATGGACCCGCCGCCCGGTATGGCGAGCGATCTTCCACAGGAGGTAGTCGGTACCGCCGCGGAAGGTGAAGGCCCCTTTGATCAGGCGCAGGAGCGTGAGTATCCGGCCCTGGATGCGCCGGACCGCCCAGGAGCGTCGGCAGCGTCGCTGGGCCCGGGCAGGCGGATCGTGGCGATATCGCACCGCCCCAGGGCTTCCCGATTCGAGGAGGTCCACGGGCCAAGGGAGCCGATCCCGCACTGCCGCGAGGGCGCGGTCGTAGTACGCCCGATCCGCCCGGTAGATGCGCCGGATGCGCAGGGGCCCCTCGGCCCGTAGCTCGGCCCCATAGCTCAGGCGCAGGGCCCGGGACCAGGCCTGGAAGGGGTGGAAGCGGCCGGGCCACAGGGGTTGGCTCCGGGCTAGCAGGGTCGCCACCGCCGCGGCTCGGGCGGCGACGGTCCGCGTCCGCACCTGCCCATCGCGGGCATAGACTACGGGAGCGGGCTGGGCGAAGCGCCCCCAGAGGTAGGAATGGAACCAGCCCCCCGAGGCCCCCGCCTCAAAATCCGCCAAGGTCAGCACGGCGCACTTGGCGCGAGCGACCCCCCAGGGTGTGTTCAGCTCGCGGTATTCCACCGTGGGACGCAGGACGTGTGCCGCCAGGGCGCGGGGCCGGTGGCCGTAATAGGCCGAGTAGGTATCCACCAGGATGTAGAGGTCGGCGATGCCTTCGCCCAGGCTGCCCGTGCGCCGGCAGGAGCCGTAGAACACGACGGCGGCGACACTGCCCGCGCCACGGGCCACCAGGTCCTCCACGAGTACCTGGAGGGACGCCGGAGGTGGCTCGCTGTCGAGCGAGGCCACCACCCTTTCTAGCGGTGAGTGCCCCAGCTCTCCCATCTATAGAACCAGGCAGCGGACGGGACCGGCCGCGGTCACCGTCACCGGGCCTCGCTCCGGCACCGGTGTGATCCGCTCCCCGTCGAGGTAGAGGCAGGAATCCAGGGCGAGCTCCAGGCGCTCAGCGTTGTGGCTGTGGTAGCCGCGCTCCGGGCATAAGGCCTTCCCGGGCCGGCCTCGGACGATTCGGAAAGCTTGGCGGAGAAGACCCGAAGCCCCCGCCTCGATCCCGGTATAGCGGATGGGCCCCTCATCGCTGCCCCAGTAGGGCGTCATCCCCAGCATCAGGCGCTCCAGACTGGTAACGAAGAAGACCAGGTAGTCCCTCGCCGGTCCCGGGGAGCCGCCGTTGCCTACCCCGATGGGTACTGGCCGCGCGATGCGGGCCTTCTCGTGGCCCGCTTCCGCCATCCCCCGGAGCAGGGTCAGGGCTGGGCCGAGGCCCCCGCCCCGACGCCCGGGTGAGCGCTGTTGGTGGAAGTGAGCCACCCCTTGCGCGATGGCGGCGGCTCCCAGGAAGAAGCCGTAGAGCGGCTCGGCTCCCGGATGGCTCCGTACGGCGAGGAGAGTCCGCTGATGGATCCGGCAATCCCCGCCGGACCCGCCCGCCCAGGCTAGCAATCGGTCCAGAGCTCGATCGGGTCGGCCCGGCAGCCCCATGTCCCGGGCCGTCATGGCCGTAGTACCGCTGCGGAGGAGAGCGATTGGCGCAAGGGTGTCGGTGGCCCCCGTCTCCTTCTGCAGGGTGGTCAGGGCGGCCTGGATCGTGCCGTCTCCCCCACTGAGGGCAACCACCGTGGCCCCATGCTGAGCGAGCTGGGCCAGGCCCGCTTCGATCTCCGCTGGAGTCCGTGCGATGGCTAGCGGTGCTCCGTAGCGCGCTGCAGCGCGCCGAACCCGCAGGTCGGTTCGCCCCCGGTTGCCTCCGCTGCGGGGATTGTGGAGCACGCCCACTGTGACCGGCGGTTGGAGTGAAGGCGCCCCCGGCCCACCGGGGGCGGGTTGGGTCGTGAGGTCGGGGGAATGGCGGGTTTTCGTCGGCATCACCCGTTCTCTGTCCAGGGAGCGCGCCAGGCCCCGGGCTAAACCGTAGCCCGGTCCGGGGGCTTGGGAGCAGGGATCCCAGCAAGGGCCAATGGCCCCGGAGGGTGGCGGCGGAAGGAAACGGCGGCCGTGTATAGTACACTGCGCCCGGAGGCGGCAAAAGCGGCCCCGCTCTGACGATCCCCATTCCCGAACAACGGTTGTCCGAACGGTGGCGTCCTTGCTCCTGGCCCATTTCTCCGATCTCCACCTGTCCGAGCCCCGCCCCACCGGACTGGCCGAGCTGGCCAACAAGCGCCTTCTGGGCTTCCTCTCGTGGCGGTGGCGTCGTCGCCATCGTCATAGCAACGCCCGCCTCCACGAGCTGGTCAGGGATGCCTGGGCCCAGCAAGCCGGCCACCTACTGGTGACCGGCGACCTAACCCAGGTGGGCCTGCCGGAGGAGCACCGCCAGGGCCGGCGGTGGCTGGAGGGGGTGGGGAGCCCGGACCGGGTAACCGTTATCCCGGGTAATCACGATACCTACGTCGCCACTCCGTGGGACCAGGGCCCCGGCCTCTGGGGCCCTTACCTCCCCTCGCATGGTGCCGGCCCGGGCGGGGCCGTCGACGCCACCTTCCCCGTTTACCGAGAGCTGGATGGGGTAGCGCTGATCGGCCTGTCTACTGCCGTCCCCTCGGCCCCCTTCCTGGCGGTGGGCCGGGTTGGCTCGAGTCAGCGCCGGCGCTTGGAAGAGCTGCTGGTGGCCGCGGGCGAGCGGGGCCTGTTCCGGATCGTGGCGCTCCACCATCCGCCCCTGGCGGGAGTGGTTGGGAGGCGCAAGTCCCTGGCCGACCGGCGAGAGGTGGCGAAGATCCTGCAGCGGGCCGGGGCCGAGCTGATCCTGTTCGGCCATACCCATAGCTCCGGCCTCTACCGCCTGGGAGGACCGGAATTGGGGATCCCCGCCCTGGGGGTGCCCTCGGCCTCAGCGCTTTCCCCGGATCCGGAGCACTGCGCGGCTTACAATCTGATCCGGATCGGGGGTGGGCCCGGCGCGTGGCAAGTCCAGGTCAGCCAACGCCAGGCCGGGATCCTTCACGCATCGCCTGCCTGGGTGTCCCTCCCCGTCGCGGCCACGTGACGGCTGCGAACAAGAGGGCCCCCAGAACAAGGGCTCCCAAGCGGGGTAGGGTGGCAGTTAGAGCGGTGGGTAGCGTGAGGAAGAGCCCGAGGCTGGCGAAGAGCTCGTCGCCCAGGTAGAAAGCCAGGCCCACCCCGGTGCCCAGAAGCAGGCGCTCCCCGGTGCTCGCACGCCCCAGGGGCCCGTAGATCATAACCAGGGCCAGTAGATACATCGCCGCCGCTGCAACCGGCATGGTGAGCTTGCGCCAGAAGGTCTGGACGTAGGGGTCTGGATCCTGCCCTCGGGACCGTAGGTCCTGGATGTAGCCAGAGAGCTCGGAGGGCGCGAGGGAGCGGGTCGGCAAGACCAGCTGATCGAGCATCTCCGGGTCGATGAAGGATTGCCAGGGCACCGACTGCCTTCGGTCCACGGTTACTTCGCCCCCGGCGAAGCGCCGCCGCACCGTATCCTCCAGCAGCCATTTCCCCCCCTCTTCTTCGATGGTGGCTCTTTCGGCATGGAGGTGGGAGGCCAGCCCCTCGCCCGAGGGATCCAGCTGGAAGAGGTCCAGGTCCACCGGCTTGCCGGCCTCCAGGCCCCGGATGTGCACTAGCTCTTGGCCCTTGCGGGACCAGAGCCCACGGGTGGTGGCCAGGGCCCCGTCCCCCGACAGCGCCTCGGCTCGCCGTTGGTAGGCGTGCTGCTCCAGCGGGGGGGCAATGAGCTCCATGACGGCCAAGGCGCCCACCACAACGACTAAAGCGCCCTGGCCCAGGGCCAAGGCCATGCGGGCATCGCTGATGCCCAGGGCCTGGAGGGCGGTCAGCTCCCGGGTGCTGGCCAGGAGGCTGAGGGAGAGGGTGCAGCCGATCAGGATGGCCATGGGGATTAGGGGCATCAGCCGGTTGGGCAAGGTCAACAGGACGAACGCCAGGGCCTCGGCCCCGGTGTAGGTTCCCTTGCCCACTTTGTCGAGCTCGTCGACGAAGGTCAGGAAGCTGAATAGCGCCGCCAGGATCGCCAAGACCACCAGGATCCCGAGGAGGGCATGCCTGGCGATATAGCGGTTCAGCAGACGCATGGGCCTTAGGACCCGCGGCGGTGGGCTGGCGTAAGCGGGAGGAAGCAGCCCCGGGGAGGAGTCAAAGGGACTGCCACCGCCACCAGCGGTGCGCCGGGCGGAACAGGGTGGCAAACAGCCCCACCACCAGTAGGAGGTGGACCCACCAGATCCCCGGTACGGCCCCCAGAAGCCCCTGCTCCATTAGATTGCGCCCCATCCCGGTCAGGTTGTAGTAGATCCCGTAGAGGATAGCGGCTCCCAAAACCTTCAAAGACCGGTTGTGCTCAGGGCCCCTCGCGCCCAGGACCGTGCCGATGAATGCCATGAGCAGTGCCGAGAGGGGTGTGGACAGACGCCATTGGAGCTCGGCGAGGAACACCGGGTCCTGGCTGCGAGCGAGCTCGAAGGTGGGGTTTGCCTTGCGCTCGTCCTCGAGAGAGGGGGGCTCGGGCTGGCCCGGATCCAGGACCATGCGCCCGAACCGACTGATGAGATCGGTCCCTTCCCGGTCGAAGTGATAGAGATGGCCCTCCCCGAAGCGCAAGGGCTCCAGCTTGCCCTCCCCGAGCCCCGAGATCTCCGCCCGGCGGGCGGTTATGACCCGCTGTTGCCCCCCTTCGCGGCTGTGAAGGAACATGCCCCTGAAGTCTCCCGACCCTTTCCCTCGGCCAGTGGCCAACAGCACCTTCTCACCCCCCGGTAGGGGATAGAAGTGTCCGGGCTGGATCTGGGAGGTGTCGATACGGGACTGAGCCTGGTCCTCGATGCGAAACATTTGGGTATAGGCCCAGGGACGGGCGTGGAGGGAGAGCAGGGCCACCAAAAGGACCACCGGCAGTGCCGCCACCGCCACCGGCCGAAGCAGGCGTGCTAAAGGCATACCGGCGGCCTGCATGGCTCGGACCTCGCCGCGGCTGGCCAGGGTGGCCAATCCGAAGACGACGGAGAGGTATAGGGCCATGGGCAGGAGGACTTCCAAGGCGATCAGGGCTTCCAGGCCCAGCAGGGTGAGGATGGTGGGAAGGCCCTGGAGCCCCGCCACGGCGTCTCCCAGACGCTCGGAGGAGCTGTAGACAACGAAAACGATCACCAGAAGCGCGCAGACCGCCGCGAAGGGCTTGACGATCTCGCGGATGAGGTAGCGATCGATGAGCAAGGCGATTCGTGGCCGGGGCCAGGGGCGGCTAGGGCGGAAGCCTCGCAATGTAGCGTCTTTGCTAGAGGCCTACAAGATGCGAGGGGGCGAATGCGCGGCGGAAGGCTAGGGATTGTCGCGGAGGTGGTACCAATGCTCGGGTCGGTCGATGTCCAAGGCCGCTGTCGGGTCCTCCAGCTCCACTGTGGCCAAGCGGAGTCCGGTTCGCTTGGCCAGGTGGGCAACGGCGTCGGCCAGCTCCAGGCGCCCAGTCAGGTAGCGCAGCAGGATCCCCGGACCCAGGACCCGGGCGAGGCGCCAGGGGCGCTTCCGGTGTGCTTCCATCTCCTGCCAAGACCCGACCACTCCGCGGCCGCGATCGTTTAGCAGCGCGAATAGGTTGCAGCCGCAGATGGCCCCGTCCTGGAAGCGCAGGGCGGTGCGCTCCATGGCGGGGAAGGCGGCATTGACCGTCTCCTGGCGGGCGATCCCGGCCACCGCATCGGCCTCCGTGGCCCGGGCTCGGGCACAGAATCCATCCAGTAAAGTGGGTGTGAGCAGGGCGTGATCGGCGGTGGTCACCAGCACGGGCTCACTGGCGGGGATCCGATCCAGGGCGGCCAAGAGACTCGCGCTCGGGCTGTTTCCGGGGGGACTCCAAGCCACCGCCCCGCTGTCGACCAGGGCCTTTAGCTCGGGCTGGCTATCGCGGGCCTCCGGCCGGGGGCCCACCAGGATGCGCCGGTCCACCTCGGGGGTTTCAGCGAGGGCCTGCAGCACCCGCAGCACCATGGGCTTTCCCCCCACCGGGGCGAGACACTTGGCTGCCACCCCTGCCGCCGCCGCCACCCCTTCCCCGGGGGCCCGATCCCCGGCCAGGACCAAGGCGGTAAACGGGGCGCGGGGCGCCGAAGTGGTCCCGGTCGCCATCCTCAGGGGAGCTCCCTTTCCAGGATCCGGTACCGCTTGTAGGCCACGCTGCCCAGCGAGTCGATGATGTGGCGCATGGGCCGGTTGTCCTCAAGGATCCAGGACAGCTCCACGTCCTCGATCCCCCGGGGCAGGGCGGCCGCCTGGAGCTCGCCGATCAAGCGGTAGGCCACGGCGCCTCCCAGGGGGGTCCCTTGCAGCGCCTTCTGGACCCCCATCAGCGCCACCCGGCCGCGGGTCAGGCGGAGCCGGGCGAGGCGCCCCAAAAGGCGCGGGGCCCGGCGGAAGCCCAGGCGCCCTCCCAGATCCGCAATGACCTGGTTGAAGTCGGGTAGTAGCACGATCATACCCACCGGCTCCCCATCCAGCTCGGCGATCTGGACCCATTCCGGTGGCATCAGGAGCCGAAAGAGGGTCCCCAGCTGAGCGAACTCCTCCTGGGTGAATGGGACGAAGCCCCAGTTGTCCGACCAGGCCTCGTTGAAGATGGCGCGAAGGGTTGCGAGCTCCCGCTTCAGGTAGCGGCGGCGCAGCGGGCGGATGGCCAGGCGGTGCCCGAAGCGGGCCTCGAGTCGGCGCATGGCCGGCGGAGGGGTGAAGCCCGTGGGTAGCCGGTAGGCCAACAGGTCCTTGGCGGGACGATAGCCGCGGTCCGCCAGGTGGCCCTGATAGTAGGGCCGGTGGTGGCCCATGAGGATGCGCGGCGAGTGCTCGAATCCCGCCACTAGGAGCCCGCACTCGTCATTGATGGATAGGCTGAAGGGCCCGCGGATGCGTTCCATCCCCTGGTCCCGGAGCCAATCCTCGGCCGCTTGGAGGAGGGATCCGAAGACCTCGGGATCATCGACGCCGTCCAGCATCCCGAAGAACCCGCAGGCCTCCCCGTACCGCTCCAGGTGCAGGGAATCGATCTGGGCACTGATGCGGCCTACCGGGACGTCCCCTCGCCAGGCGGTCCAGAAGCGGGCCTCGCCGTGCTTGAAGAAGGGGTTCCAGCGCTGGGATAGGTGGGCCCGTCGCTCGGCCCGCAGCGGAGGTATCCAGGCCGGATCGTCGGCGAAGACGCGCTCGGGCACGTCCAAAAAGCGCTCCCGATCCGCCCGGCTCGAAACCGGTTGAACGGTTACGCGCTCCCCAATGGTTCCCTCATCCCCCTGGGCTGAGCTCGCCCTCATCGGTAGCCGGTTGAAAGCCAGAGCCGGCGCCGCCTCGGATGGGAAAGCCCGTCCGTGCTCTCAAGGCGAGAGGGAGTGGGCAGGGGGCCTGTCCTCATAAGGCGGGAGGGGTGCGTGCGCATCGGATCCCTGAATGCAGTAGCGGGTGGCAGGGGTTAGGCCTGGGGGCGTTCCAGAAGCCGGCGGTACTCCTCCTCCCAGACCCGCTGGTTGCGCCGGGCATCCCGGACGTAGCCGGTGCGGCGCATCAGGGCCATGAACGCCGTGAAGGTCGCTCGGCCCATGCGGCGCATGGGTCGCTCGAAATCGATGAACAGGACCACCCGCTCCTCATCGGTGTCGTTCCAGACCTCGTGGGGATAGGTATCGTCGAAGAACAGGAGCTCCCCCTCCTGCCAGGTGCATTGCACATCGTCCACCTCGATGACGCAGCGGTGGGCTTCCCGGGGGACCTTCAAGGCCAGGTGGCAGCGCACCAGGCCCTTCGTCACGCCGCAATGACGGGGGATGTGCTTGCCCGGAGCGAGGATGGAGAAGAAGGCGGTGGTCAGGCCCGGGATCCCCTCCAGGGCCTCCATGGTGCGGGGGCAGAGCTCGTCGCCCAGGGGCATGCGCTCGCCGAAGCCGTACAGGACAAAGGTCTTCCACTTTGAATCCGGGGATATCCGGTATTGATCCGGGCTGATGTCCTGGAATCCCGGCAGGGCGTCCCGGTGGCCCAGGAGGGCGTCCAGCTCCTCGCGGATCTCCGGCCAGCGCTTTTGGAGGGTTGGTCCCCAAGGGAAGTGGCCGGAATCCAGTACCGGCGCATCGGGGATAAGGGACTGGCGGGCGATGAGCCGATCGATCCCGCCCCGAAGGAGGGCTCTCCCCGCTCCTTTGACCATCCTCCGGACGATCCCCGCAGGGGGGTTGGGATGGGGCTGCTCGGTGGACTTGCTGGCCGACGAGGTGGACATGGGTCCTTTGCTTTTGCCGGGTCCAAGGGGAGCAGGGCCGATCCCACGGCGTGCCTGCTAGGTCCCGCTCCCGGGGATCGGAGCCGGGATCCAAAGGTAGTCCCTTCGGGGCTTTGGCTCAAGGTTGGCCTACCTAGGCGGGGCGGAGCGCGAGGTTTGTCGGGCTCAAAGCCAGAGCTGGGCCCCTGCCAAGACGAAGGTCCCGTCGGCTCCGAAGTGGTTGCTGTCGTTCTCGCCCACCACCGCCGAGAATCGGGCGAAGTGTCCTTTGATTACGTAATTGCTGCCGCCCTCGATCCGGGTCTGCTCGGTGGGCCCGGCATCGAAGCATTGGTAGCGGACGTTCGGCTGGAAGCGGCACGGCCCCACCGAATGCCGGAAGAGGTAGGCAAACTGGCCCAGGTAGGCCTCGCCATCGGGCCGGGGGGTCCGGCTCAAGTCCGGCGGAGCCCCACCGCGATCATAGTTGTCGTAGGGGCCCTCCAGGGTAACCACCCCAGGGCCCAGGCGGTCCTCGTAGAGGAGGTCGGCGTCCAGCCGGTGAAGTCCCCGGGATTGCCCCGGGTTCCCGCCCCGTCGTTCTGGACCATCCCGGCGATCCCGAAGGTCAGGATCCGCTTCTTCCCGTAGTAGGTGGTGCCCGTGTAGTAGGTGCGGTCGGGATCGAGGAGATTGACGGTGATGCGGCCGGCGTAGGCCAGGTTGTCGTCGTCATTGGAGCCGCCGTCCCGGCCTTCGAGGGCCCCCACCTGGTACTTGACGAGGCCCTTGCCGAGCAGGCCCCAGAGGGCCGCCCCGTCGTCGCGGCCGATGAAGGTGTTGGGGTAGCGGCTCGCAAAGAGCGGGAAGCGGTAGGTGGTGTTCAGGAACGGTCCGGCGAGGTTGTTTCGGTCCACGGGCAGGAGCATCCGCCCGGCGCGGAACCGGAGGGCCTCGGCGAGCTTGTAGTGGAGGAAGGCGTCCATGACCCGGAGGTCATCGTTGCCACCCAGCCCCCGGTCCACCCCGAGCTGGATCCCGAGGTCCTCGGTGAGCTGGCCCTTGAGGAACACGACGGTGTCGTCCACCTCGAAGTCCTTGGAGTAGGAGTCCCCAGAGGCCGGTCCATCCTCCTGCGCTGTGAAGCTGGTGAGGAATACCGCGCTGATCTCCAGGGAGCGGGTCTCATCGATCTGGATCTTCGCCCCCACCGCCCACGACGAGGGGGAGACCCCCAGCAAGACCATCCCGGTGAATACAGCGACCAGCCCGAGCCGCCCCTTCCCATGTGCCATGCCTTTTACCCGTAGTTAAAAGGTGGTTTCCCGCCAGGAGGGTGCCCGTTTCGGAAAGGTTGCATCGGGATGACGGAGACGACCCGGGATTGCCTCCCCCTTTGGCGGCGCCAGCGGATAGAATGGTCGAAAGGGTCTTCCTTTCCTTATTGCTGGCCCGAGAGGGCACCGGAACCCGGAATCGCTAAGGAGGGCAGGATGAGCGAAGTGGACAAGCTGGTCGAGAATAACGCCAGCTACGCGGCGGGCTTCGAGGAAGCCGGGGCCGGCAAGGTCCCGGATCGGAAGGTGGCCGTGGTGGCCTGCATGGACGCCCGCCTGGACGTCTACCGGTTGTTGGGCCTGGAGCTAGGGCAGGCCCACGTCATCCGCAACGCCGGAGGTGTGGTCACCGAGGACACCATCCGCTCCTTGCTGATCTCACAGCGCTACTTGGATACCCGGGAGGTGATGCTGGTCCACCACAGCGACTGCGGCATGATTGGCCTCGGCGAGGACCAGGAGCGGATTGAGATCGAGCGGGATACGGGAATTCGGCCCCCCTTCGCCCTGGAGGGCTTCGCCGACCTGGATGAGGACGTCCGCCAGTCGATCCGCCGACTGGAGGCGAGTCCCTTCCTGCCCGACAAGGACGGCATTCGGGGCTTCGTCTACGATGTGGCGACGGGGGGCCTGCGGGAGGTCTCCTGAGCGGCCCCGCGGCCTGAACGCCGTGACGCCAACTAACGGCAAACGGCAATAAGGCAAATCAGCTACTGGTAAAGGCGAGAGCCCGATCCCTCGTAGGTTGAGGGTGGGCCTTTTAGGATCCTTTAGGGCCTTGGTTTTCTTGGGGTCCTGGCGTTTCCCTTTGGTTCAGGAAAAGATATGGCACCGGACTGGGAGGCCCGCTATCGGGACCGATCGGTGGCGGAGGCGGCCCCCGCGGAGGTCCTGCGGGACAATGCGCACCTCCTGCCCCGGAGTGGCACCGCGCTCGATCTGGCCTGCGGCCTGGGAGGAAACGGCTTCTTCCTGGCACGACGGGGACTGGAGACCTTCGCCTGGGACAGCTCCTCGATCGCCGTCGAGAAGATCGACGCAGCGTCCGAGCCCGCGGGCTTGCCCCTCTTTGCCGAGGTCCGGAACGTGGTCGAGCGCCCCCCGGAAGCGGGGCGGTTCGATGTCCTCGTCGTGAGCCGTTTCCTGGAACGGGAGCTGGCCCCCGCCCTGATCGCGGCCCTTCGCCCCAGTGGCCTCCTGTTCTATCAGACCTTCACCCAAGACCGGGTAACCGGTCGCGGCCCCCGTAGCGAGGGCTTCCGCCTGGAGGCCAATGAGCTCCTCGACCTGTTCTCCCCCCTCCGGGTGATGGTCTACCGGGAAGAAGGACGGGTCGGGGACCTGACCCGCGGTTGGCGGGACGAGGCCGCACTGGTGGCCTACAAACCGCTACCGGAGTAGGCCACCGCCCCTGGAGGACCGGGCCGCACCCCAGATAGCGCAAGTGGCTCCCGCACCCGCCGCGGCAATCGGAGGCCCCGAAGCCCGGGCAGGGAATGGTCCCTCCCACCTCGGCACTGGCCTGGCATTCGGGTAGCGCGGAGGGCTCTACGTACCGGATGGCCACGTGGGGGCTGGCCAGCAAGTAATCCACGTGCCAGGGAGCCTGCTTTTCCTCGGCGGGGGCGCCGTGGCGGCGGAGGCGGGCCCGAAGCCGTTCCGGGCGGAGCCGGTATAAACGTACCAGCCCGGAGGCAGTCGGCACTGCCCGAGCGCGCCGACGGGCAGGAGGAGCTCGTCCCCCGCCCGGATCAAGAGGTGGTAGGTGCGGGCCCGATCCAGCAAAAGGCGGCGGGGCGCGGGCTTTCGATTTATGGCGGAGAGCTTTTGGCCCCGGGGCTGTCGCACCTGACCCAGCCTAGCGGTCCAGCAGGAGGAGCAGGAAGAGCGCGGCGAGCAGGCCCAGGAAGGCGGCGCCGCTGGTGGCCCAGCGCCACTGATCCGCTGTGGTGAGCCGGGTCCGTGCCGGGACCCAGAGCTTGCGATGGATGAGCTCGCCCAGCCGGTTCTCCGGCTCCCATAGCCGCACCCAGCCGGGCCCCGAGCGCTTCCAGTGGCCCAGGAAGGCGAGGGCGCCGCGCTCCGCCGCCGCATAGATGTCGCCAGGGGGGACCCAGCTCGGGATTGGCCCCTTCCCGAGGCGGCTCAGGCCGATGGCGGCCAGGGTGGCGGCCGCCGCCAGGAGGATGGGGTAGAGGCTGGGTAGGAGCTGGCCGGCGGCAAGGCTCTGGCGGCCCCAGATGGCCGTAGGCTCCCACAGCCAGGCGGCCGGGAAGCCAAGGAGGGCCAGCAGCAGCCACCAGATCCAGGGTCCCGCGGCAAGGGAGGGGGCGGCCGGGAGCGGGGGCCAGCTCCTGTAGAGGAAGCGCGCCAGGAGCAGGGAGGTGGCCACCGCCCCCGCCGGAAGCAGGGCCACAGCCAGCCCGCTGACCGGATCCAGGCCGGTGCCCGCTTTCTTGAAGCCCCATTTGACGGCGGCCCCCGAGGTGCCCGCGGCTCCGGCCAAGGCGAGCGCCGGCAGTCCCAGGCCCACCATCGCCAGCAGTCGAGGAATCCCGGTGGGGACGCCGTGCGCTACTGCTCCCGCCCCAAGGAATAGCGCCCCTTTGGCCAGACAGTGGTGCAGGACATAGGCCAGCAGTACCAGGCTCAGCAAGGGCCAGGCCTCCGGAGCCCGCAAGCCGATTCCCACCAGCGCGGCCATCCAGCCCATCTGGCTGATGCTCGAGTAGGCGAGGATGGTCTTGGGGTCGCGTTGGGCGAGCCCCACCAAGGCCCCCAAAAAGGCCCCGGCCAAGCCCAGTGCCACGAGGAGGAGCCCCCAATCGGGGGCCGCTTCCTGACCCAGAGGCAGGAAGCGCATCCACCCCAGCAGCCCCGCCTTGATCATACTCCCGCTGAGAACCGCGCTCGCCGGGGCCGGTGCGGCCGGATGGGCCAGCGGCAGCCAGAAATGCAGGGGCACCAGCCCGGCCTTGAGGCCCAGTCCCACGATCAAGGCCCCCACCGCCCAAGCCGAGGGGATCCCTTGGTGCGCCGTCACCCCGGCCGCCAGGCCGCTAAAGGCCAGAAGCTCGCCGGTGATGGTTGCCCCCAAATAGACATTGCCCGCCCGTCGCGCCGGGGCGGTGCCTGTGTGCAGGATCAGCCCAAAGGAGGAAAGCCCCATCAGGGCGAAGAAAACCAGGAAGGGCGCCGGATCCGTGGTGAGCGTAAGCCCGAAAT
>JAHEOG010000022.1 GCA_018609925.1 Gammaproteobacteria bacterium | reverse complement strand
GTCCGGGTCCGCTCACCAGGAACACCAGCTTATCGGCTCGCAGCTCGCCGGCGACCCTGGCCGCCACATCCTCGGCATCGAGATTGAACAGCTCGCCGGAGGGCGAATAGCCCACGGGAGAGAGCAGCACCACCTCCCCTGACTCCAACCGGTTGCGTATCCCCGGGCCATCGACGTTGCGCACCTCCCCGGTGTACTGGAGGTCGACCCCGTCCCGGACCCCGACCGGCCGGGCGCGCAGGAAGTTCCCTGTACCCATCCGCAGGGCCGAGCCCCCAAGGGGTGGATTGGCCAAGCCCACCGAGAGCGCCGCCTCGATCTCCAGGCGCAGCCGCCCCACGCCCTCCTTAACCGCGCCCAGTGCAGCGGCGTCGGTTACTCGCCAGCCCTGGTGGAAACGCGGCTCCAAGTCCCAGGCCGCGATCCGGCCCTCGATCTGGGGGCGGGCGCCGTGGACCAGGACCAAACGCACACCCAGGCTATTCAGAAGGGCCAGATCCTGGGCCAGGGCCTGGAACTGCCCTTCCGCGAGGACTTCCCCGCCGAATACCACCACGAGGGTGCGTCCGCGAAAGGCGTGAACATACGGTGCCGCCGCCCGGAAGGAGCGGACAAACGCGGAGCTGGGATCGGAGCCCGTTTCGGTCATTCCTGGGAGACCCTGCCGGAAAAGGCCTCTACTTTATCAGAAAGCGCGAACGAAAGAGGGCCGGGGAGCCGGCGCGGTGGCGGCAAGAGTCCCAGAGCTCGGCGACGGAGCCGCGTTCGACACCGGTGGCGTATCTGCTAAGATGGGAAGTTGGTTGGTTTTCCCAAGCACCCTCGCCGGAGAGCGCCATGAGCCAATCCTCCGCCAACCTGCTGGACAACCTCGCCCGCGAGATCGGTGAGGCTTTGGGCCGTCTCGGCCTCCCTCCCGAGCGCATGGAGCAGGCCGTACGGGACGCCGTGCGCCCGGTCCTCGAGCGCATGGACCTGGTCACCCGGGAAGAATTCGAGCAGCAGCGCCAGGCCTTGGAGGAGACCCAGCGCCGGCTCCAGGCCCTCGAGGCCAAGCTCGGGATGACCCCGGCCCAGGGCGGAAGCGAGCACCACTTCCAGCAGGAGCCCCTGGAGACCGACCCGGGCGATCCCTCCTCCGACTACGATCCCAACGAGCCGCGCAAGTAGCCTAGCCACCGCAACAGCGGGAAAGGGGGGAAGCCGGTGGCCCATGCCGTGGTCCGGAGCCGCGCCCTTAGCGGGGTGGCCTCGCCTCCCGTGGAAGTGGAGGTCGATCTCGCCGGGGGCCTGCCTGCCCTCACCCTGGTCGGCCTGCCCGAAACAGCGGTCAAGGAGGCCAAGGACCGGGTCCGGGCCGCGCTGGTCAACAGCGGCTACGAGTTCCCCACCGCCCGCGTCACCGTCAACCTCGCCCCGGCGGATCTGCCCAAGGATGGCGGGCGCTACGATCTACCCATCGCGCTCGGCATCCTCGTGGCCACGGGCCAGCTCCCGGTTGCGGCGGTCGCCGCCCACGAATTCCTCGGCGAGCTCACCCTGGACGGCCGCCTGCGGCCTGTGACCGGAGCCCTGGCCGCCGCCTTGGAGCTGGACCGCTCCGTTGCCGCCCTGATCCTGCCCGAGGCCAACGCCCCGGAAGCCGCTGTGGCGGGCCAGGGCCCCGCCTACGGCGCCGCCTCCCTGAATGCCGTAACCGCCCATCTGCGGGGGCAAAATCCGCTTGAGCCGGCCGAGGCCCCCGATCCCCCGCAACGGCTGACGCCGGATCTGGCCGAGGTGCGGGGCCAGGGCCCAGCCAAGCGGGCCCTAGAGGTGGCCGCAGCCGGGGTTCACGGCCTCCTCTTGAGCGGCCCTCCGGGCGCGGGGAAGACCCTTTTGGCACGCTGCCTTCCGGGGCTGCTGCCTCCGTTGGACCCGAACCAGCAGATCGAGGTGGCCCGGATCCGCTCGGTGCAGGGGGAGCCGGTAGCCGGCCTGGATCCGGTACCACCTTTCCGCGCACCCCACCACTCCGCGTCCATGCCCGCCTTGATCGGCGGGGGCAGCCCACCCAGACCCGGCGAGATCACCCGGGCCCACCACGGTGTCCTGTTCCTGGATGAGCTCCGTGAGTTCCAGCGCTCGGTCCTGGAGGCCCTGCGCGAGCCCCTGGAGACCGGGGAGGTTACCGTCGCCCGGGCCCAGGCCAGCACCCGCTTCCCCGCGCGGTTCCAGCTCCTAGCAGCCATGAACCCGTGCCCTTGCGGCCATATGGGGGACACACGCCATCCCTGCACGTGCACCCCGGCCCAGATCCAACGCTACCGGGGAAGGCTCTCGGGTCCCCTGATGGATCGGGTGGACCTCCAGCTCGAGGTACCGGCCCTTCCGGTGGCGGAGCTGCGCCCCGGGGAGGAGCCAGCCCAGGAGGCGGAGGATTCGGCCACCGTACGGGCCCGGGTAAGCGCGGTCCGGCAGACCCAGGTTGCGCGCATGGGGAGCCCCGCCGGCGAGCTCAACCACGCCGGGGTAAACCGCTACTGCCAGCCCGACGCCGACGGCATCGCCTTCCTGGAAACCGCAGCGAGCCGGCTCGGCCTCTCCGCCCGCGCCTACCACCGCATCCTCAAGTTGGCTCGTACCATCGCCGATCTGGAAGGGGCCTCCACCATCGGTCAGGCCCACCTGGCGGAGGCGGTCCAATACCGTCGCCTGGGCCTCGATTCCCAGCCGCGCCCCGCCTGACTCCGTTGCGGCGCTGCGCTACAATCGGAGGCCCTTGCCGCCTCGGTCGCTCGCCGCCGCGCCATGGATGATCCCTTCCCCACCGACCACGATCTCTTCCCCCTGCGCGGGCCGTGGCGAAGCCCCGGGGATCCCGCGGAGCTCACGCAAGTGCCTCCCCATCTCGCGTCCTGGCTTACCGTGCCCGGCTCCCTCAGCGAGGCCCTACGTGCGGCCTGCCCCGAGGGGCTCTCCCTGCGCATCCACCGGCGGCTACCGGTCAGGCTACCCGAAAGCGGCGCCCGCCTGTTGGAGCGTCCCCAAGGGGAAAGGGTCAACCAGCGGGAGGTCTGGCTCCTCTGCGGTGATTCCCCAGCAGTCTTCGCCCGGAGCTGGATCCCCGAGGGGGTGCTCCCCGACCCGGGCGAATACCCCCTGGGGGACCGCCCGTTCGAGCCCGGCACCCAGGCCCGGCGCCTGCGCCTGGAGGTGGCTCCGGTTACCGGCCCCTAGGGACAGACCCTTTGGGCC
>JAHEOG010000021.1 GCA_018609925.1 Gammaproteobacteria bacterium | reverse complement strand
TCTCCCCCTCTACACCGAGTACTTCGCCCGGCTGGAGGCGCAGGGCCGGGCGTACCCCTGCTATTGCACCGAGGCCGAGCTGGAGGCCGCCCGCCGGGCCCAGCGCGCGCGCGGAGAGCCGCCGCGCTACCCCGGGCGCTGCCGTAACCTGACGCAACAGGATCGGCGGCGCCTGGAGGCAGAAGGCCGAGAGCCCAGTCTGCGCTTCCGGGTGGAGTCCGGGGAGATCGGCTTCTTTGATCTGGTGCGGGGGCCGCAGGCCTTCTCCGGTGAAGAGATCGGCGATTTCATCATCCGCCGCAGCGACGGCACTCCGGCCTTCTTCTTCGGCAATGCCGTGGACGATGCCCTGATGGGGGTGAGCCGGGTCCTGCGCGGCGAGGATCACCTGACCAACACCCCGCACCAGCTTCTGATCCTCCAGGCCCTGGAGCTGGAGGCGCCGAGCTACGGGCACATCAGCCTGCTCACCGGCGACGACGGGGCGCCGCTGTCCAAGCGCAATGGCAGTCGGTCGGTGGCGGAGCTGCGCGAGGCCGGCTACCTGCCGGAGGCAGTGGCCAATTACCTGGCCCGGCTGGGCCACAACCTCCCCGAGGAGGGCTTGCTCTCCCTGGACGGGCTGGCCCGGCGCTTCGCCCTGGACGGCCTCAGCCGCTCCCCCGCCCGCTTCGACCCGCAGCAGCTGGGCCACTGGCAGCGCGAGGCCGTCCGGGCGGCCTCGCCCGAGCGCCTGTGGCAGTGGCTGGTGCCGTTCCTGGAGACCCCCGTCACGGAAGGAGCCCGTGAGGATTGGCTGGCGGTGGTTCGGCCCAACGTGGATCTCCCGGCCGACGCCGAGCACTGGGCCCGGGTCTGCTTCGGCGAGGTTGTTCCCGATACCGGCGCCGAGGCGGCGGTGGCCGAGGCCGATCCCGCCCTGTGGCCCGCTGCCGAGGCCGCCCTGACTAAGCACGGTGCCGACTATGCGGCCGTGACTGAGGCGGTCAAGGCTGCCACGGGTCTCAAGGGCCGGGCCCTGTTCCGGCCCCTGCGGGCGGCGCTGACCGGGCGCGCTTCCGGGCCCGAGCTGGCGGCCCTGCTGCCCTTCATCGGCCAGGAAAGGGCGCTTTCGCGCATCCGCGACGTCAAAGGCGGCTGAACGCCAAGGACGGCAATTCAGTTTAAAACCGCGAAGAACGCGGAGACCGCTAAGAAAATCTGGAAATTTGTTTAACAATCCATAACCAAATCCAGCATTCGTATTAGACTGGAATACGTTTCGGTTTTGGCCCCTGTAGAGGTTAATCCGTGGTTGCCTGGGCCTATAAAGCACCTGTCCTGGTTTCGTTTTCCCTTGGCGGCTTGGTGTCTTGGCGTTCCGCGCGCTTGTTGTGCTTGGTGGCGCCGTTAGAGAAAATTCGTTCTGTGTTCGTTCTTCCTGCCTTGGCGTTTTGGCGCCTCGGCGTTTTTCTCCCGCTTCGGTGGTGACATGAGCCTCTACGTCTACAACAGCCTCACCCGACAGAAGGAGCCCTTCGAGCCCGCGGACCCCGCCAACGTCCGCATGTACGTCTGCGGCATGACGGTCTACGACTACTGCCACATGGGCCACGCCCGGGTGATGGTGGTTTTCGATATGATCGTGCGCTACCTGCGTGCGATCGGGTACGGGGTGACCTACGTCCGCAACATCACCGACATCGACGACAAGATCATCGCCCGCGCCGCCGAGAACGGGGAGCCCATCGGCGACCTGACGGAGCGCATGATCGCCGCCATGCACGAGGACCTGGCGACGCTGGGCTGCCTGACCCCCGATGCGGAGCCCCGGGCCACCGGATCGGTACCGGACATGGTGGAGATGATCCAGTGGCTCCTGGACCGGGACTACGCCTACGCCACCGAGTCCGGCGATGTCTACTACGCCGTTGGTCGGTTCTCCGGGTACGGGCGGTTGTCCGGGGAGAACCCGGAGGAGCTGCGGGCGGGCGCCCGGGTCGAGGCCGAGCCGGACAAGCGCGATCCCCTTGATTTCGCCCTGTGGAAGGCCGCCCAGCCCGAAGAGCCGGCCTGGCGGGCGCCCTGGGGCAAGGGCCGGCCCGGCTGGCACATCGAGTGCAGCGCCATGTCCTACCGGGAGCTGGGCTGCCCCCTGGACATCCACGGCGGCGGCGCCGACCTCAAGTTCCCCCATCACGAGAACGAGATCGCCCAGAGCGAGGCCGCCCTGGACTGCCACCTCGCCCGCTACTGGATCCACAACGGCTTCGTCCGGGTGGACGACGAGAAGATGGCCAAGTCCCTGGGCAACTTCTTCACCATCCGGGACCTGCTGGCGGCCTACGATGCCGAGATCCTGCGGGTCTTCCTGCTTTCCAGCCACTACCGCAGCCCCCTGAACTACACCGAGGAGAACCTGCGCGGCGCCGCCGGGGCCCTGGAGCGCCTCTACACCGCCCTGGAAGACCTCGACCCGGTCGATTACCCGGATATTGGCGAGGTGCCCGAGGACCTCCGGCAATGGGTGGCAAGGCTCCGCGAGGCCATGGACGACGACTTCAACACCCCCGAGGCCTTCGCCGTCCTGTTCGAGCTGGCCCGGGAAGTGAACCGGCGCAAGGAGAGCGAACCGGAAGAGGCCCGCGCCGCCGCCGGGGTCCTGCGGATGCTGGGGGGCACGCTCGGCCTGCTCCAGCGCGACCCGTCCACCTTCCTGCGTCGGGACACCGGGGACCTGTCCGTATCGGAGGTGGAGCGGCTCATCGCCGAGCGCGCGGAGGCACGCCGGGCGCGGGACTTCGCCACCGCCGACCGGATCCGGGATCAGCTGGCCGAGCACGGCATCGAGCTGGAGGACCGCCCCGACGGCACCGTCTGGCGGAAGCAAACGAAATAGGGAGTAGTCAGTTGGCAGCAGCCAGTATTCAGTAACGGCAACCGCTCAGGCTGGACCCGGTTCATCCAGGGCAACTAGTTTTTTCTGCCAACTGCCGACTGCCGACTGACGGTTGCCAATCCCCGCTCAACGGGAAAACGAACGCCGCCTTTCCCCAGCCTAACGGGCCCCTCCATGCCCCCATTCGCCTCCGACATCCTCGCCGCCGACGGCCCGCTGGCCGGGCGACTTCCGGGCTTCCAGGCCCGCTCCGAGCAGCGGGCCATGGCCGGGGAGGTGGAGCGGGTCCTGGACGAGCGGGGGGTTCTCATCGCCGAGGCCGGCACCGGCACCGGTAAGACCTTCGCCTACCTGGTCCCGGTGCTGGAGTCCGGGCGCAAGGTGCTGATCTCCACCGGTACCAAGAACCTCCAGGACCAGCTCTACCACCGCGACCTGCCGCTGCTGCGCGAGGCCCTGGGCACCGACTTCCGCACCGCCCTGCTGAAGGGCCGCGCCAACTACCTGTGCCTGCACCGCATGGAGCGCTCCCACCAGCGCCGCCACCAGCTCGCCCCGGAGACCCGCGAGGAGCTGGACCGGGTGCGCGAGTGGGCGCGCACCACCCGCAGCGGCGATCGCGCCGAGCTGTCCGCGCTGGCCGAGGACGCCGCCGTCTGGCCCCGGGTCACCTCCACCAGCGACAACTGCCTGGGCACCGACTGCGACTTCTACGAGGACTGCCACCTGATCCACGCCCGGCGCCGCGCCCAGGAGGCGGACGTGGTGGTGGTCAACCACCACCTGTTCTGCGCCGACCTGGCGCTGAAGAGCGAGGGCGTGGCCGACCTGCTGCCGCGCGCCGACGCCGTGGTCTTCGACGAGGCCCACCAGCTCCCCGAAGCGGCCAGCCGCTTCTTCGGGGTGGGCGTCAGCAGCTACGGCGCCCGCGAGCTGGCCCGCGACACCCGCGAGGAGTACGTCCAGGAGGCCGGCGACGACCCGCAAGTGACCGGGGCCGTCGACGCCCTGGAGCGCCGCGCCGACGACTGGCGCGCCGCCTTCGGCGAGGGCGACCGGCGCGGCACCTGGGCCGAGGCCCTGGGTACCGAGCACATCGCGAAGGCCACCGACGAGCTGCGCGCGGCGGCGCAGCACCTTGGCGACGTCCTCGACAACCACCGGGAGCGGGGGCGGGGCCTGGCCCGCTGCTTCGAGCGGGCGCGGGACCTAGTGGCGCGGCTGGACTTCCTGCGCGAGGCGGCGGACCCGGACTACGTGTTCTGGTACGAGACCCGGGGCCGGGGAGCCTTCGCCCACGCCACCCCGCTGGAGGTGGCCGGGCCCTTCCAGGAGGCTACCGGCGGGCCGGGCCGGCAGGGCTGGGTGTTCACCTCCGCCACCCTGGCGGTGGGCGAGTCCTTCGAGCACTTCCGGGCCAAGCTGGGCCTGCCCGAGGATGCGGTCACCCGGCAGTGGCCGTCGAGCTTCCACTTCGCCGAGCAGGCCCGGCTCTACCTTCCCGCCGGCCTGCCGGAGCCCAACCACCCCGAGCACACCGACCGCTTCGTCGACGCCGTTCTGCCGGTGGCCGAGGCGTCCGGGGGCGGGGCCTTCTTCCTGTTCACCAGCCACCGGGCGCTGGGCCGAGCCGCCGAGCGCCTGAAGAGCGAATGCGCCTTCCCGCTGCTGGTGCAGGGCGAGATGCCCCGCGACACCCTGATCCAGCGCTTCCGCAGCCTGGGCAACGCCGTCCTGCTGGGTACGGGCAGCTTCTGGGAGGGGGTGGACGTGCGCGGCGGGGCGCTGAAGGTGGTTGCCATCGAAAAGCTGCCGTTCCCTAGCCCGGGCGATCCCGTGACCGAGGCCCGCGACCGCTACCTGCGCGAGCGCGGCCACCAGCCCTTCACCGCCGAGCACCTGCCCCGGGCCGTGCTCACGCTCAAGCAGGGGGCGGGCCGTCTCATCCGCGACGCCGGCGACTACGGCGTCCTCGTCCTCGGCGATCCCCGCGTGCTCACCCGCGGCTACGGCTCGGTTTTCCTGGACAGCCTGCCGCCCATGCCCCGCACCGACTCCCTGGAGGAGGTCCAGCGATTCTTCCGGGAGAACACCCCAATCGCCGGATAGGAGGAGGCATCCCGTGAAATGCGAGGTGAAGTGGACCGAAGGCGCCCAGTTCGTCGGCGAGAGCGAGTCCGGCCACGCGGTGGTCATGGACGGCCCGCCGGACGGCGGCGGCCGCAACACGGGCTTCCGGCCCATGGAGATGCTGCTGCTCGGGGTGGGCGGCTGCACCGCCTATGACGTGGTGCACATCCTCAAGAAGCAGCGCCAGCCGGTGACGGACTGCCGCGTGACCCTGGAAGCCGAGCGCGCCGAGACCGACCCCAAGGTCTTCACACGGATCAACATCCATTTCACCGTTACCGGGGAAGGGTTGCAGGAGAGCAAGGTGGCCCGGGCGGTGGAGCTCTCGGCGGAGAAGTACTGCTCGGCGACGAAGCAGCTGGAGCCGGGTTGTGAGATCGGGCATACGTTCGAGACCTGGAAAAGAAACCGATTCGAATAAAAGGAATCGCTACTTGCCTTCCTGCATAAAAATAATCAAATGTCCATGGCAGGCTGGGTGTGGTGGTTTCTTTAAGTACATACAGATTAGTTTTAATGTAAAATAAAGAGTAAAATCTGGCATAATTTGTAATTAAACCATTGAGTATAATTATCTTTTAGATAAAATTTCCTACAATAAATACGGTATATTATATATGCAACCTGAGCAGGATTTCAAAAAAATAGTATGGCGTAGCATTATCGACTCCGGTCAATCTACTGAACTTTATACTATATGGTCCATAGGTGGGGTTGCCGTTATTGTAGGTTTACTTATTACAAATCTTGAATCGATATCAAAAATTGTACCCGTAGAGGGAATCAAAATATCGATTATTTTATTTGTACTTTCTTTGCTGGCTGGGGCGATAAGCAAACAGGTTGGTATGGCAGTTTCGTCGGGTGTGAATACCCTGAGAGAGATGGAAAGTTTGCTGGAGTCAAAGGCTGGCCAAGAACTAGTGTCCCAGATTAAGGCGGAGCCGACAGAGTTGGTTAGGGATTTCTCAAGACCGTTCATTTGGCCTATGTCCATTATGGTTTGTAGGGCTGCCGAAAAAGGTATTGAAGATCAACTTACTGAAGATAAACGCTTCATAAAGATGTTCTCCCTTCAGATTATTTTCAACATGATACATAATTTATTAGCACTAGGAGCAATTCTTAGTATAGGACTGTTTATATCGTAATTATTATTCTAAAAATGGGTTTCAAGCCGTGCGGGCCGGATAGGTTCCACATGGCGCTCCCTTTAGGCAGGGGTTCTGTTTCAAGGCAAAAAAGGGGTCAAGTCTTGACATGATAGTTCGGAGGGTAATTCTCCACCCATGAGCCGCCCGCTGTGCATCGAATTAGAAGGCGCCTGGTACTACGTGATGAACCGGGGCCGGGGCCGTTAAGCGATTTTCCCCGGAGAGGCGGGGTACGAGGCCTTCCGTTCGTGAACCCTTGAACAAGGGAAAAAGGCTCGGAGAACCCGCACCGGGGGGGACGGGTTCATAGCCCGAAAAGGTATTGGCGGCCGTTGCCGAGGAATGGGGGATTGATGCGGGGGCCCTTACCGCCGGCGGCCGGCAACTTGGCCCGAAGGAAGGCCAAGCCCGCCAAGTGGCCATGCTACCGTGCCGAGACAAACCGAGCTGACCCTTGCCGGAATCGGAGAACGGTTCGGGGGCATTCACTATTCGGCGGTGGGGCAGAATATCCGGCGGGTTCGGAAGGCGATGGAAGGGAACCGGGGATTGACCCGGAGCTACGAAACTGTCATGTCAAGACTTTACCCCGGATTTTCTTGGGGCCTTTTTCCGGATTGCAAAAGCAGGCCGTTAAGAGTGGGGGAGGGGGCTTGGGCCTGCTTCCTGTCGCATGCGCTCCCCCGCCCTTCCGGCGTTGACAAATTCCCCAGGCCGGTTCAGGGCCTCCCTCGACAGCCCTCTTGACATACCGAAACTTCCGCAGCGCGGGAACTTTACAGATAACCATTTGAAAATAAAGGGATTTTTTCGGTTGCTTACTGGTTGAGCCAGACCGCCTCGGGCCCAGCCAGATGCGGGTTTGCGGTTGTTTCCCCGGGGCTTTCCACAAATTTTTCCACAGGTCCTGTGGGGAATTTCACCTCCCCTTGGTCAGGGTGGGGGCACGACTCGGTAATCCGGGGAAGGTGGCCGGACCGTTACGCCTAGTGGAGTTGACCCGTCTTGGTGGACACTCAATCCTTTGGCGCTGAAAGGAGTCTACGAAGAAGGGTCAACTCCAGGGGAGGCTAGGGGATGAAGCTAATTGAGGTCTTGACCGATTGGCATCCGATTGTCCAGGGAGCCCTCGGTTCCGGATTTTTCTGGCTGGTATTGGAGGTGGGCCAAAGACTGGGCCGGAACGCCACCGAAAGGCTGGAGGAGGGCAGGAAGCCGGAGGAGCGCCCGGCATTGGAGGAGGATCGGCCACCGGATTTCGGGGAAGCGGGCCATTCCAGTTATGTCTCTGTCTACAGCGGCACGCACTATATTGCTAAGGGGCTGATTGTTTTAACCATATCTTTGGGGCTGAAGAAGCTTATACCGATCTTTGGCCTGGTGGGGTTTCTGGTTTCAATCTATTTCTTCTTCAGGGCGATTTCCTACGTGCCGCGCGGGAAGGGGCATGGCGAAAAGCCTAAAAACCGGGCCGGCGAAACCAGGCAGGAATGAGCCTTGCCGAATTGCGGGGTCATCCCCGCTTGCCCCTTCCGCCCACCCCGTTTGTCCCCGCCACCTGTCCGCCGCGATGCGGTCTTGTCCCCCCAAAACCGGTGATTCCCGGCAAGGATTGGTGGAAAGAGGCGGCACAGGCCGCGGTGTTTTGACGGGCCTGGGGATCGTCCTTCTTGCTGGCCCTTTTCAAAAAAGGGATCAAGTCTTGACATGACAGCTCCCCCGGCTACTGACGCCTCATGTGTCAACCCTGGCCTCCCCGTGTCAATTTGACGCATTGACCACCCTTTGCTCCGGTATACTGAGCGCCTAACCCTTCCCTTTCTCCGCAAACCCAACGGTTCCCCATGCCCACCGTCCTCGGCCGCCTCCTCGGCCTCGAGCTGCTGTTCGTCTTCCTGTGGAACTCCGGTTTCATCGGCGCGGAGTACGGCCTGCCGTACACCGGGCCGTGGTCGCTGCTGTTCTGGCGCTATCTGGCCTTGGCCGGGCTGCTGGCCCTTTGGCTGGCCGCCCGCGGCCGGCTGGGCTGGACGGGCCGGCGGACGGTGGGGCACACGGCGCTGGTGGGCGTGCTGGCGCACGGGGTGTGGCTGGGCTGCGTGCTGGTGGCGCTGGACATGGGGGTGCCGGCGGGCATCGTGGCCCTGGTGACGGCGCTTCAGCCGCTGCTGACCGGGGCGCTTTCGGGCCCGGTCCTTGGGGAGCGCACCGACGCCCGCCAGTGGCTGGGGCTGACGCTGGGCTTCGCCGGGGTGGTGGTCGCGGTGGGGGCGCGGCTGTCCGCCGACGCGGCCACGCCGGCGCTGGGCTACCTGATCCCGTTCGGCTCGGTGGCGGCCATCACCATCGCCAGCCTGATGCAGCGGCGCTGGTCGCGGATGGGGGCGAGCACCCACCTGCCGCTGGACACCACACTGTTCTGGCAGAGCGCGGCCACGACCCTGGCGCTGCTGCCCCTGGCATGGGGGCTGGAGGGCTTCGCCGCGGAGCCGGCGATGCCCTTCGTGGTCACCATGGCCTGGCTGGTGGTGGCGGTGTCGCTGGGCGCCTACTGGGCCATGTGGCGCCTGCTACACCGCGACGAGGCCACGCGCGTGGCCAGCCTGTTCTACCTCAGCCCGCCGGTGACCATGCTCATGGCCTGGGCCGCCTTCGGCGACGTACTGATCGCCACGGACGTGGTGGGGCTGGCGGTGGCCGGGGCCGGGGTGCTACTGGTCTACCGCATCGGTGCCCGGAGCCCCCCTCCCGTTCCTCCGGCGGTGGAGTGAGCTCTGGCGGGATCCATGGCGGGGGCACCCAAGGGCTTTGCAGTCCCCATGGCTCCGGAGCCATTCCCAAAGCAGGGAATTTTCGGGGGGAGCGCTCGCGGCCCCAAGGTGGGATACCCGGCGGGGGAGGTTCGTCCTGCTAGCCTGGTCGGTCTCAACGGACCTTTGGGAGGATCATGAAACCCTTCCGCCTGGTCAGCCTCGTCGAGGGCGCTTCCCTGCTCGTGCTGCTTTCCGGTGCCGTGCCGCTGCGCTACTACGGCGGCCTGCACGGGCCGGTGTGGTACGCGGGCTGGACCCACGGCCTGCTGTTCCTGACCTACGGCGGGTTCGCCCTGGCGATCAGCCACCTGCGCGAATGGTCCGTCCTGCGGTGGCTGGCGATCTTCCTGCTTGGGGCGGTGCCCTTCGGCTTCCTGGTGGTGGACGCCCAGCTTAGGCGGTCCATGGAAGCGGCAGGAGAGTCCCCACCCTGAACCCCGGAGCTTCGGGCCTACTGATCGTTATTTCCTAACGCCCGGATTCCGGTTAGCCTCCGGACAATCCCAATTGCCGCCTCGGAGGGTCCAGTGGCTTCCGAATCCAACGAACCGTCAGCCAAGGGCCTGAACCCTGACGATCTCACCATCCGGATGGGTCGCGATGAGCTGATCTTACGGAACCGTTACCAGACGGCCAGCATCGTTAACGATTTCCTGATCGGGATCTGGTTCCTGCTGGGCAGCGTCGCCTTCTTCTGGCCCGGCTGGGAGCCCGTCGGGGTCTGGCTGTTCGTCGTCGGCAGCGCCCAGCTCATCGTCCGGCCCAGTATCCGCCTTGCCCACCGCATTCACCTGCGGGCCATCCCACCTGGGCGGTGGGAGCTCTGATCGGGCCAAGGCTTCAATTCCCCGGTCGGTGAGCCCAGACTGGGCGATGAAACTCGAACCTATCGGGGATCCTGAATGACCTACCGGCTCTACTATTGGCCCACAATCCAGGGGCGCGGGGAGTTTGTCCGACTGGCGCTGGAGGCGGTCGGGGAGGAGTACGACGATGTCGCCCGGGGTGCGGACGGGCCGGACTTCGGGGCCATGGCGGGTGTCATCGGGAGCGAGGATCCCGGTCCCCCGCCGTTTGCGCCGCCGGTACTGGACGTGGGCGGTCGGCTGATCGCCCAGACGGCCAACATCCTACTCTACTTAGGAAAACGGCACGGGCTGGCTCTGACAGGGGAGCTGGACCGGCTCTGGGTCCATCAGCTCCAGCTTACCCTCGCCGATTGGGTTGGCGAGGTCCACGACACCCATCATCCCTGCGGCGCGGAGCTGTATTACGAGGACCAGCAGGCCGAGGCCATCAGCCGGGCTGCCGTATTCCGGGAGCACCGGCTGCCCAAATTCCTGGGCTATTTCGAAGGCGTCCTGAAGTCCAATTCGGACAACGGCTGGCTCGCCGGGGAAACCTGGACCTACGCGGACCTGTCCCTATTCCAGATGGTGGCGGGGTTGCGCTACGCCTTCCCCAACGCCATGGCGACGGCGGAAAACGACGCGCCGCGGGTGGCCGCGCTCCACGACCGGGTGGCGAGGCTGCCGCGGATCGCGGCCTATCTCCGCTCGGAGCGGCGTATCCCGTTCAACGAGGACGGCATCTTCCGGCGCTACCCCGAGCTCGACCAGTAGTCCGAACGGGACGAGAGGAAATCCTTTGACCGCAACCGAAGCCCGCACTGCCGAGCCGTTGGAGCTGGGGAACAGCTACCTGGAGCTGCCCGAGGCCTGCTACGCCCGGATCCACCCTACCCCGGTGACCCGCCCGCAGCTTTTGCGGCTCAACCGCCCCTTGGCCGAGCGGCTGGGCCTGGATCCGGAGGGCCTGGAGGCTCCCGAGGGCCTGGAGGCGCTGGCCGGAAACCGGGTCCCGAAAGGGGCCGAGCCGTTGGCCCTGGCCTACGCGGGCCACCAGTTCGGCAACTGGGTGCCCAGCCTGGGCGACGGGCGCGCGGTGCTGCTGGGCGAGACAGTGGACAGCGACGGCGTCCGCCGCGACCTCCAGATCAAGGGCGCGGGCCTGACGCCGTTCTCGCGAATGGGCGACGGCCGCGCCGCCCTCGGGCCGGTGATCCGGGAATACCTCGTCAGCGAAGGCATGGCCGGCCTCGGCATATCCACCACCCGGGCGCTGGCCATGCTTGCCACCGGCGACGGCGTGGCCCGGGACCGCATCGAGCCGGGCGGGGTGCTTGTCCGGGTCGCGGGCAGCCATGTCCGCGTCGGCACCTTCGAGTACTTCTACCGCCGGGGGGATTTCGATACGGTACGGGCGCTCGCTGACTACGTTATCCAGCGCCATTACCCGGAGATTGCCGGGGCGGACAATCGCTACAAGGCCCTGCTGGAAGGGGTGGCCAAGCGTACAGCCGATCTGTTGGCGGACTGGCTGCTGGTGGGCTTCATCCACGGGGTGATGAACACGGACAACCTGTCCATTGCCGGCGAGACCATCGATTACGGCCCATGCGCCTTCATGGATACCTACCATCCGGCGACCGTGTACAGCTCCATCGACACCGGGGGGCGCTACGCCTTTGACCAGCAGCCCCGCATCGCCCATTGGAACCTGGCCCGGTTCGCCGAGACCCTCCTGCCGCTGCTGGCCGATGACATGGACACGGCCGTCGAGGTGGCCTACGCGGCCCTCGAGGTCTATGAGCCGCGCTTCGAGGGTCGTTACCACGGCGGGCTGCGGCGCAAGCTGGGGCTGGGGGAGGAGCGCGACGGCGACGTCGACCTCGCCCTGGACCTGCTGGGGCGCATGGCCGCCCAAGGCGCCGACTTCAACCTGACCTTCCGGCGCCTGGCGGAGCTGGGTGGGGAGTCCGGCCCGGCCGACGAGGCTGTGCGGGAGCTGTTCGCCGACTCGTCGTCCTTCGATGCCTGGGTGCGGGCCTGGCGCGAGCGCTTGGCCGCCGAGGGCAGCGACGACGGGGCCCGGCGTGAGGCGATGCGATCGGTCAATCCGGCCTATATCCCGCGCAACCACCGCGTCCACCAGGCCATCGAGGCCGCTTACAGCGGGGACCTCCATCCCGTCGAGGACCTGCTGGCGGTACTCACCGACCCCTACGCGGACCACCCCAATCGCGCGCACTTGGCGCAGCCTCCGGCCCCAGGGCAAGTTGTGCAGCGCACCTTCTGCGGGACCTGAAAGCGGAAGGGGGGTGTCAGCTACCCAAGGCGATCCGTGACCGGGGCCGCCGAGTGGTCCCGGCTCGGATCGGTTGAGCTGGGGGATGGGTCCTGGCAGGGGGATCGGGGAATTCAGCGGAGCTGGCTATCCTTGCTACCCCGGCGATTGAACAGCGGGGTCGACTGGCGCTCCTGGTCCCGCTCCTCTTGGCAGGCGACGCATAGCCGGACCCCGGGCAGGGCCTGTCGCCGTGCCTGCGGGATCTCCTCGCCGCATTCCGAACAGTGGTTCTGACTCTCGCCCTCGGGGAGCTGACTGCGCACCTCCTGGAGGGCGTCCTCCACGGTGTCCTCGATCTGCTCCTGCACCGCACCGTCGTGGGTCCAACCGCCGGCCATAACCGTCTCCTCCGTTTCCTGACCAAATGGGGGACTTTAGGACCTTTTGGATTTCGGCTCCAGCATCCCGTTCCGGAACATGAAGGAATCCGGGCAGGTCGATTCCGTGACCGATCTCCTGGTGGATGTTGCCGGAGCGGCGGTGGCCTCCTGGATGGGGTACCAGTACGTCCGGGACGGGGACTCCCGGCTCGCCGACCGCCTCCTGCGCAAGCTCGTGGCCAACAATCCCCGGCTGTTTGCCGCGTTCCGCCATTCCTCCGATCCCAAACGGGCTCCCCCGGGTTCCTAGGAGCCAGCCCCGTTGGCTGGGTTGGGGCCCGCCCCTCGGGCCTTGCCAAGGCCGGCGGCCCTACGACTAAGCCCGGTAGTACCCGACCACCCGCCGGGATGCTAGATTGAGCCGGTAACATGAGATCGGAGAAAAAGGGGGGAGCCATGGAGATACGCTGCCTAGCCCCGGTCGCTTTGGTGGCAGTGGCCACGATCCTGTTGAGCGCTTGTCCTTCCCCGCCGGAGGATCCCTCCACCGTCTCCTCGCCCCAGTAAACAGCCCTGTCCCTCCCCCGCGGCGAGGTTGCCCTGCCGTCCCTGTTTGTGGGCGGTGAGGAGGTCCTGTCCGGGGCCTGCTTCCGGGAATCGGAAGGAGTGCGGGAGGTTGCCGCGCCGGCGTCCCTAGAGGGCCGGGTAACCTGGGGTGGACCCATTCCTTTGGACAGCCTCCGGGCCTTGAGAAGTAAACGGTCGGGCGGCTCCTTCAGGCTTCGGTTTCCGGCTGGGTGGTCCAGTGGACCTCGGCCGGGGTTCGATGATCAAGGGCGCTGTGGGGGCGCTCCTCGTTGTAGAACCGGAAGTAGGCGGTAAGGCCGTTCTCCAGGTCAGGCACGGTTTGGTAGTCCCGGAGGTAGATATCCTCGTACTTCACGGTGCGCCACAGTCGCTCGACGAAGACGTTGTCCAGGGCCCGGCCACGCCCGTCCATGCTGACGAGGATCCCTTCGCCGCGGAGCTTGGCCAGCCAGGGCTGGCTGGCGAACTGGGCGCCCTGATCGGTGTTGAAGATCACCGGCTGGCCGTGGCCCAGCGCCGCCTCCAGGGCTTCGACGCAGAACAGCGCATCCAAGGTGTTGGAGAGGCGCCAGGCCAGGACGAAGCGGCTGTACCAGTCGAGCACCGCCACCAGGTACAGGAACCCCCGGGGCATGGGGATAAAGGTAATGTCGGCGCACCAGACGAGATTGCTGTGCGTCAGCACCAGGTCCCGCAGCAGATAGGGGTAGAGCGGGTTCTGCGGATGCGGCCGGCTGGTATGCGGTCCGGGAACCGTCGCTTGCAGCCCCATGAGGCCCATCAGCCGCTGGACCCGCTTGCGATTGACCGCGTAGCCTCGGCGTCGCAAAACGGCTGTCATCTGGCGGCTGCCGTAGAAGGGCGTTTCCAGGTACTGCCGGTCGATCAGCCGCATCAGCCCCAGGTTCTCGGCGCTCTCCCCGGCCGGCTGGTAATAGTAGGTGGACCGGGGCAAGCCGAGTAGCGCACATTGGCGCTGTATCGAAAGCCGGGGATGGGCCGGTTCGATTTGCCATCGGCCTACCCCTTGATCTGCTTGGATTTTTTTTCGAGAAAGTCCACCTCAACCTTGAGGCGGCCGATCTCCTCGTACAGCGGAGCGGTCAACTCCTCCGGGGAAGGCACCTTCTGGGCCTTCCCGGACTGGAAAAGCCCCGGAAGCCCTTCAAGGAGCTGACGCTTCCATTGGCTGATCTGGGTCGGGTGGACCTGGTACTCGCTGGCGATCTCGCTGGTCGTCTTGGCGCCCTTGGCAGCTTCCAGGGCAACGCGGGCCTTGAAGTCGGGGCTGAGGCGCTTGCCTTTGACTCGGGACACGGGAAGGCTCCTTTCTGAGCCTGAGGATACCCCCTCAGCCGTTTACTTCTACCCCTGTCCAGTTTTTGGGGTCCACTTCAACCGAGGAGCGCGAGGTCTCAGGATCGGTGCGGTGCCTGTTCCGAGAATACCTGGTGAAGGCCGGCTTGGAGGCCGATTTCGCCGGCACCGCGGTTTCCGAATTCCGGATCGAGGCATCCGGCCTGAGCCTAAGGGAGGTGGATCCAGCCCGGGTCCGGCCGGATTTAACCAATCCGGCCTGCACTCAGCGGGAGCTGGGCTTCTTCCGGGAGACGGCCGGGACCTGGTGGTAACCGCCCTGAAGGCCGATCAGATCCGGGTCGACATCTCCGAAGAAACCGGGAGCCGGATCGGAGCGGAGCTGGACGCGGCCCTGCAGGAGATGGACGCCGAGCTGGGACTGGCCTTCAACCGCAGTGGCGACGGGAGCGACGCCACCGAGCTGGAGGGGAAGGGGCTGGTCTTCGGCGTCCGCCGGACGACCCTTGTCATACACCGCTGCCTCGTCCCGGACCTGAGCCTTCGAGGCGAGCGCACCCGCGAGCTGTGCGGCGGGCTGTTCCGGGTCCGGGTGGAGCCGCTTACCTCGGAGCGGTACCGGCTCCTGGTGACCCCGCGCACCGGTACCACCGACGAGTCCCTCCAGCGCTTCGGTCGCCAGAGCGTCCGGGCAGTGGGGGAGCTGCACGCGGTGTGGCTCCACCTCGATTCGGGAGAGCCCATGACGGGACGCTTCGAGGGCATCCTGGTGGGGGCGCGGGGCGATGGCGGATGAGGTCCGCATCCCGGTCTCCGACAGTGACCGGGTCCAGTTCGTGTTCGAGGTGTCCCGGGTGGACAACCGGCTCCTGGTGTTCCCGGAAGGCCAGGAGAACGCCGGGCGGGACCTCCCGCCGCCGGGCCGATTCCCGCTCCACCGTGACACCCCCTACGTGGTGCTGTACGAGAACAACGACGGCGGAGCCGGTGTCTTTGAGCTGGCCATCTACGAGACCCTGAACTGGCGGGATCTCGAGGCCCCGCGCAAGCTCCGGCGCCGGGTGGGCCCCCGCCACTTCGACCGGCCCGCGGTTGTGAAGTACGCCTTCCGGCTGGTGGTGGATCCCGAACGCCATCCCCCGGAGCGGGCCTGAGGCCCCCCTGTCCAGGAGCCCCCTATTGGGATCCCCGGATCACCAGCGTCCCGGCGATCTTGTCGTGGAGCCCCTGCTTCCGGGCCGTGAAGGCTACCATCAAAAAAACCGATGAGAAGCAGAAAGGCGGAGAAAAGCTTGGACCAGTAGCGGACATTGGCCCGGAGCAGGCCGATCCTTCGCCCTTCCTCGTCGGTGGCCTTTAGCCCGAGGGCCAGCTTCCCGGGGGTGGCCTGGTAGGCGCTGCTGGTCGTCAGGGTGAAGTAGAGCCACTCGGCGACGAAGCCCAGGCGGTTTACCAGGTCGGTTAAGGTACTGGGCTGGTACACGCCCGAGAGGCCAAGGATGGCCCCCACAATCAGGGCGAGCCCGAGCATGATCACGACCAGGATTACCGCGTCGACGAGGGCGGCCAGGACCCGGAAATCCCTCGTAACCGAGGGCTTCGGCTTTTGCCATGGTTATTCCCCCCTTTTCGGATCCGGACCGGCCCAATCGGAAATCTGATGACCAATCAGGTTCAGTCGCTCTAAGTGAGACCGGAGGATTCACCTGAACCGGCCCAGGAAAGGCTCCAGTCACTCAATAACCTTCTGTCATCCCGGCCAGTGGTCCGGGCAACCGGAACGCTGAGCCGGGATCTCCGGCCGAAGGCTCACCCCCTTCAGGCCCCGCCTTCCTCCCAGGTCCCTGATCGAGATCTCGGATCGCTCCTGGCGCAGCGTCCGAGATGACGAGGGGGGAAGCGAGATGATCCCATCCGACCGAACCTGATCAGTAATCAGGACCGGAAACCGGCCGGTAAGGAAAATCGGAGAGAAGGAAGGGAGCTTCCAGAATGGCCAAGCCCGACATCCACCTCTACACCGCCACAACCATGAACGGCTGGAAGCCGCTCATCTTCTAGGAAGAGGTGGGTGCCGAGTACGAGCTGATCCCCATCGACTTCGCCGCCGGGGAGCAGAAGGCCGACTGGTTCCTGGCCCTCAACCCCAACGGGCGCATCCCCACCATCGTCGACCGGAGTAACGGGGATTTCCCGGTCTTCGAGTCCGGCGCCATCCTCTGGTACCTGGCGGAGAAGTACGGTCGCTTCCTCCCCGGCGACGACAAGGACCGCTCGCGGACCCTGCAGTGGCTCATGTTCCAGATGGGCGGGGTCGGCCCCATGATGGGCCAGGCCATGTACTTCCAGCGCATCGCCGAACCGCAGGGCCATCGCGACGAGTTTGCCATCCGGCGCTGCGTGGACGAGTCCCGGCGCCTTCTGGAGGTCCTGGACGCCCAGCTCGCCGATCGGGCGTACCTTGTCGGCGATCAGCTCACCATCGCCGACATGGCCACCTACCCCTGGGCCCGTTGCCATTTCTGGGCGAGGGTTTCGGTGGACGGCCTCCCCAGCCTCCAGGCCTGGCTCGATCGCCTGGATGCCCGCCCGGGCTTTCAGCGAGCCCTGCAGCTACCCCGCCCGTTCCCGGCGTTCTTCGGTGAGGGCGACGAGACCGCCGCCGAGACGGAGAACGCCGCTGGGTTCCGCCTCGACTGATCCTGCCGGCACGGGTCCCTCTCCTGGGGGCGGGACACTCCCGGACAGTCCCGATTGCCTGCTTCCGAAACGGGATCCCGGCGGGGCAGGGGAAGCGGACCACCATACCGGAGGCAGTACCCTGGGATCACGGGCTCCAGGACTTGCAGTCGTTCAGACGCCCCAAGGCCTCGTCGGCGCCGTCCAGGCGGACCGGCGGGAGGTCGGCGCCTGCGGGGTCGAAGGTTACCTCCTTGCCCGTGCGGAAGCGGCGCAGGATCGCCTGGGTTACCTCGTTGCCGTAGCCCAGGAACTGCTTCTCGACAACCCCTTCGTCCTCGCTGTAGCTGGCCGGCCCGCGAATGAAATCCCCGTCCACGTAGATCGCGAAATTGCCCAGGTCATTCGCCCGCTCTGGCTCGAATTCCACCCGGAGACCGGCGTTACCGCCGATCCGACGGATGAAGGTCAGGGTGACCGATCCTTCGGGACTGGTCCGGGTGACGGTGCACTGCTGGGGCTGATCATTATCTGCCTCGGAAACCACATGACCCGTCCAGGGCCCCTGCTGGAATACCTCGTTTTCGGGGGTTGCGGTCTGGGCCTCGGCGGTGGCGAGGAGCAGCAGCGGCGCCGTGAACAACAGGGCCTTGAAGCTTGGCGAGATCATAGGGCCTCCCCTGTGGATGGCTGGCCCGCCTCCGGGCGGGGGTTGATCCTGCCACGCCCCGGGGAAGCTTCCCAACCTCCGCTCGATCGGGATTCCCCGACCGGGTCTTTGCTACCTCCGGAAAGGGTCTCCGGATGATACGTTGGGGGATCTTTGGAACCCACGGCCCCCGGACGGACAGCGATGGCCTCCCAGGATCCTTCTGTCCAGATCGATCGCGACCACGGCCGTACGCGAGTCCGGCCGGAAGGGCGCTGGACCCTGATCGCCGATCCCGACGGGCGCCAGCGGGCCTCGGAGGCCTTGGCGGAGATCGAGCAGCCCTCCCAGGCGGAGTGGGACCTGCGGGGGATGGAGGCCCTGGACAGCGCCGGGGCCTTGTTGCTGTGGCGGTTGTGGGGCAAGGAGTATCCCGCCGAGCTCCAGTGCCACGAGCAGCAGCGCGGCTACTTCGAGCGCCTCGCCGGTCTGGCTGGACGGATACCCGAACCCCCGGGACGGTGGTGGCACCCGCTCGTCCGCATCGGGGAGGGCCTCTACCACGCCCTGCAGGCCGGGGGTCAGATGCTCCTGCTGCTGGGCCAGATCCTGGTGTCGACAGGCTACGCCCTGCGTAACCCCCGGTTCCTCCCGTGGACCGAGCTCAGCGCCACCATCTACAAGGCCGGGCTCCGGTCCGTGGTCCTATTGGGGGTCATCAACTTCCTGATCGGGATGGTGATGGCCTATCAGATGGGCCTCGAGATCGCCAAGTACGGGGCCAATACAGCGATCATCGGGGTCCTGTCGATTGCCATGCTGCGGGAGCTGGGACCCTGGATTACCGCCATCATCCTGGCCGGAAGGACCGGCTCGGCCATCACCGCTGAGATCGGGTCCATGCATCTCACCGGGGAGCTGTCCGCCCTGCGGACATTCGGGGTGTCTCCGGTGCTCCGGCTGGCCTTGCCCCGGGTGCTGGGACTGGCCATCGCCATGCCACTGCTGGTGGTATGGGCGGACTTCACCGGGATGGTGGGAGGAATGGTGGTGGCGGATGCCAGCCTGGGGATCTCCCCCTCCTTGTTCCTGGAGCGCCTTCCCCACGACGTCGAGCTGGTCAACTTCTGGATCGGTGTTGCCAAGGGGGTGATCAATGGGGTGATCATCGGCCTTGTGGCGAGCTATTACGGCCTGTATGCGCAGCCCAGCACCGAGAGCCTACGTCGCCAGACTACGGCGTCGGTGGTGACTACGCTGTCGCTGGTGCTGGTCCTGGACGCCGGGGTGGGTGCTCTGTTGGCGGGGGCGGGGCTCATCTGATGGCCGACTCCCGGATCGATCCGGTTATCCGCGTCGCGGGGCTGAGAACCCGGCTCGGCGACCGGCTGGTGCACAGCAACGTGAACCTGGAGGTCGGGCGGGGTGAGATCCTGGGAGTTATCGGGGCCAGCGGCAGCGGCAAGACGGCTCTGCTAAAGCAGGTAGCCGGGCTGCTGCAACCGGAGTCCGGTCAGGCGGAGGTCCTGGGGGTGGACGTCCACCGGGCCTCCTGGAGCGAGGCGCGGGAGCTGCGCAAGCGCTGGGGGATCCTCTACCAGAATGGGGCGCTTTTCAGCGCCCTCACGGTGTTCGACAACGTGGCCTTCCCGCTCAGGGAGCTTGCTCGCTACGGGGAGGCCCTGGAAGAGGACATGGTCCGGGAGCTGACCTGGCTCAAGCTGGCCATGGTCCACTTCGAGCCGGAGGACGCCTGGAAGCTCCCCGGTGAGCTCTCCGGGGGCATGGTCAAGCGCGCCGCCCTGGCCCGGGCCCTGGCCCTCGAGGCGGAGCTGCTGTTCCTGGACGAGCCGACAACCGGGCTGGATCCGATCCTGGCCCGGGAGTTCACCGATCTCCTTGGCGAGCTCCGGAAGGAGCTGGGCCTGAGCGGGCTGATGATCAGCCACGATCTGGATGCCCTCGCCAGTCTGGGCGACCGGATCGCGGTGCTGGGGGAGGGGTGTATCCTGACCACTGGCTCCCTCGAGGAGGTAGCGCAGGTGGATCATCCTTTCATTCAGGATCTATTCACCCCGACCCGAGGACAGGAACGGATGTACCGCCTCTCTCATCCGGGCAACTGATAATGGAAAGCCGCGCCTACGCCGCTCTGGCGATCGCCTTCCTCGTGCTGCTGACCGGCGGGGCGGCCTACCTGTTCTATTGGCTCCAGGCGGCCGAGCCGGAGGACCGCATCTATCTGATCGATTCCCCTTACGAGGTGGGGGATCTGCACGCCCATTCGGAGGTCACCTACAAGGGGCTGGTGGTTGGCCACGTGAAGTCGGTAGCCTTCCATCCCCGCGATCCGGACAAGGTCCGGGTCCGCATCGGCATCCAGCGGGGGGTCCCCATTACCAAGTCCATGTTCGCCCAGCTGGGTACCCGCGGACTGACCGGGACCAATTACCTGGCCCTGAAAAAGGATCCCGAGGCCAGCGATGCGGCCCTGGAGACCTCTTCGTCCGAGCCTGCCCGGATCCCCATGCGCCGCGGTGGGATGAGCAGCCTCATGGCGGCCGCCGGGCGCATTGCCGAGCGCGTGGAGCGTCTCACCGAAGGCTTGAATCAGCTGACGGGTGAGGAGAACCGGGAACGGGCGCAGCGCTTGCTGACCGAGGCGGAGGAGGTTCTGGCTGGCCTGGAGGAGCTGGAGCGAGGGTTGCAGCCCAGCGTGGACGCCCTTCCCGGGATCCTGAGCGAGACCCGGGCAGCGGTCGAGGACAGTCGTCGCCTGCTGGAGCGGGCCCAGGGGCTGGTGGCTAAGACGGACCGTGAGGTGGAACGGGTGGGGGAGGCGACGGGCGAGGCCGCCTCGTCGGTAAACGAGCTCAGCGATACGGGCCGGGCCGTACTGGACCGCGCCGAACGGGGGCTGCTTCCGGAGCTGGAGGTTGCACTGCAACGCCTGAAGCGCTCCGCGTCCAACCTCGAGAGCCTGAGCCGGCGCCTGGAGCGCCAGCCGCAGTCGATCCTGTTCGGCCCCGTCGAGCCGCCTCCGGGGCCCGGGGAGCCCGGGTTCACTCCCCGGCCGGATGAGCCGAGCGGGGAGTCGCCATGAGGGCCCTGTCCCTGGGTGCCCTTCTAGGGACGCTTATTGCCGCGGGGTGCATCGCCGAGGCGCCGCGCGATCAGCCTCGGGAGTTCCGCCTGCCCATCGGCGATCTGGAGGTCCCGGCTGCGGCCGAGGAGCGGCGCCCGACTCTACGGGTGGCTCGGGTTGGTGGGCCGAGCTGGGCCCGGCAGGAGCGGATGTTCTACCAGCTAGGCTATCGGTCCCCGGCGGTTCTGGGCTGGTACGGAGAGGCCCGCTGGGCCGAGCCGCCCGCCGTCATGCTGGCTCGCGCCCTGCGCGGCAAGCTGGCGGCCACGGGCCGCTGGCAGGCGGTCCTGGGACCCGGGGATCCCGCCAGCGCCCGGCACCTCCTTCGCCTTGAGCTCACCGAGCTCATGCAGGTGTTCCCCGATACCGAGCGCAGCTTCGGCCGACTCCGGGCCCGGGCTGAGCTGATCGACGAGGAGACCGCAGAGGTCCTCCGTCAGCGCACCTTCTCCTACCGGGTGGCCGCGCCCAGCGCCGATGCCCCGGGCGGGGTCCAGGCACTGGGGGAGGCGGGTACCCGTCTTGGCTCCGATCTGCTCTCCTGGCTCCTTCGGAGCGACTCCGGGGCAGGCTAGCTCCTTTACGCCCGTTCCTACCGTCCCCAACTCCCTGGGAGAAGCCTAGCGCCATCCGCCTCGCCGGGTCGGTACCGGGATGCTCCCATGCCGTAGACAGGAGGCGCTCAT
Source organism: Gammaproteobacteria bacterium (assembly GCA_018609925.1). Classification (GTDB taxonomy): domain Bacteria; phylum Pseudomonadota; class Gammaproteobacteria; order Thiohalorhabdales; family Thiohalorhabdaceae; genus Thiohalorhabdus. Next base: position 1,695 of record JAHEOG010000021.1, on the reverse strand, counting down.
GGAGGGCTTGCTCCCAGGAAAGCGCGTGGCCCTTTTCGTGGCCGATCTGTTTGAGGACATCGAGGCGTATTACCCCCTCTTTCGCCTGAGCGAGGAAGGGGCGGAAGTAGTGGTGGCCGGACCGTCCACCGGGACCTACCGGGGCAAGAAGGGCCTGACCATCGAGGCCGGGGCCTCCATCGACGACGCTGCCGGAGAGGCCTTTGACGCCCTGTTGCTTCCGGGGGGCTATGCACCGGACCGGCTGCGACGCCAGCAGGCCTTGCTGGAAGAGGTCCGGGAAGCCGATCGCTCCGGCATCCCCGTTGCCGCCATCTGCCACGCCGGCTGGGTGCTGGTGTCCGCTGGGGTCCTCCCGGGGCGACGGGTCACCGGGTATTGGGCCATCCGGGACGATTTGGTCAACGCTGGCGCCGAGTTCGTGGACCAGGAAGTGGTCCGTGACGGTAGCCTCATCACCTCCCGCTATCCACCGGACCTCGGCCCCTTCTGCAAGGCCGTGATTGCCGCGCTAGCGGAAGGGGGCGAGGGCTCCAGGGGATAGTCCTGGACCGGAAACTTGATCGCCCTCAAGAAAGATCGCCCGGGGTTGTGGTACCCAGGAAGGAGAGGGGGAGCTCTTTCTCCCCGTAACTCCGGAGGCAACCATGGACCTGCTGACGTTTGTGATCCTCCTGGCGGCTGTGGCGACGGCGGGTGTCCTGGCCATGGGCATCGGCACCATGGTCCACGGCGGCGAGCTGGACCGTCGCCGAAGTGTCTACTACATGAGCTTCCGCGTGGGCCTGCAGGGCTTGGCCTTCTTGCTCCTTCTGGTGGCGCTGGCCATGCGGCTCTAATCGGTGGTCCTATGAGGCCCGACCGGTTGGCGGTTGGGTAGGATAGAAGCCGGTCTTGGACTCCAGGCCGGCATCCCTGGGATTCTCCCGGGGCTCTGGAAGCCAGTCCATGGCAAAGGATCGATTATGCTGTGTAGTGTGACGGTCTGGTTGCGCGCTGGGGTTGCCGGAGCTCTTCTCGCCGCTTTCCTCTTTCTGACCGCCTGCCAGGATGAGCAAGGGCCGGCCGAGAAGGCGGGGAAGGAGATCGACGAAGCGGTGGAGAAGGCTGGCGACAAGGTGGAGGAAGCCGGCGACGAAGTGGAGGAGGCCACCCACTGAGCGCACCGGGTCCCACCACCTGGATCATCCGCTCGAACGGTCGCCGATCCCCGCGGTCAGCACGAAGCGCATGGCTTCGTCGAAGGGCATGTCCAGGGGCTCGATTCGCTCCCGCGGGACCACCAGGGTGTGGCCGCCGATCTGGTAGCTCATCGGGACGTAGACCACCACTTCGTTCGTTCCGGGGCGGTGGATGGGCCCAGGGGGCGTGTCACCCATGAGGAAGGCCACCAACCTCAAATCTTCGGCCACCTCGAGGGCTACCACCTTGCCCTCCGAGCCGGCCTGGCCCTGACGGAAGTAGTCGGTGAAATCGCGCAGCCCGCCGTAGATGGGGCGCACGAGCGGTAGTTTCATCAGCCGGCCCTCGGCCCAGCTCCACAGTCGCTGCGCCCCCACGGTTTTCATTACCAGACCCACCAGGAAGAGCAGCACGAGTCTCAGGGCAACCCCCAGGCCGGGGAAGTAGAGGCCTTGAAGCGGGGCTACCGTGAAGGACTTGGCCAGGGCTGACTCGGCCGAAACCGCCAGCCAG
>JAHEOG010000020.1 GCA_018609925.1 Gammaproteobacteria bacterium | reverse complement strand
CCGAGAACGACTTCATCCTCGCCGCCAAGATCGACCAGCTCCGCTAAAGGGGTCCGCCCTGCCGTCCCCTTTGCCCGGTCCCCCGACCGGGCTTTTTTTCGGGGTTCCCCCCTTGGACGTGGGAAAATGGATGCGGCCAAGGGTCCCGATGCGCTTTCCCTGGTTGGGGCCCCTTGTCCTCCCGAGGAGGCGCCAGTCGAAGAACGGATCGCCCTACCGTTGCCTGTCATCGCGAGCGCCAGCGAAGCGATCTCCCAAAGGGACCTTTTCGGGAGATTGCTTCAGGTCCCAAGGGACCTTCGCAATGACAGGCAAAGCCTGTCAGATTGCTTAGGCACCTCGTTTCTAGCAACAACGGGTAAAGCCCGCTAACCCGTCTCACCCTGCGGGCTCGCGATGACGACCCGGCCGGACGAGGCCCATGGCGCGTACGCTGATCGTCATCGGACTGGTGCTGGTAGTCCTCGGCCTCCTGTGGCCGCTGCTGCAGAAGAGCGGCCTCGGCCGGCTGCCCGGCGACATCGTCATCCGCCGGGACGGATTCCACTTCTACTTCCCCCTGACCACCTGCCTTTTAATCAGCGCCCTCGTGACCCTGGCCCTCTGGCTGTTCCGGAAGTAATCCCCTCCCCCAACCGCCCCTTCTGAGCTCGGCTAGAGATCGTCCTCCGCGCTCGGCCGGAATCGGCCGAAGCGCAGCATGAGGCTGGGCAGGATGAGCAGATTCAGCAGGGTGGAGGAGCCCAGCCCGCCGATGATGATCGCCGCCATGGGGCCCATGATCTCGCGGCCCGGGTTATCGCTGTTCACGGCGATGGGCAGCATGGCCAGGGCGGTGACCAGGGCCGTCATGAGGATCGATGGCAGCCGCTCCTGGGCCCCCTGGACCGCGGTCTCCAGGGTCCAGGCCCGGCCCTCATCGACCACCAGATGGTGGTAGTGGGACACCAGCATGATGGAGTTGCGCACGGTGATCCCGAACAGGGTCACGAAGCCCACCAGCGAGCCCACCGACAGTCCTGCGCCGGTGACCAGAACCGCCACCACCCCCCCGACGAGGGAGAAGGGCAGATTCACCAGCACCAGGGCGGTGTGACGAAGGCTGCCCAGGGCGACGAAGATGAGCAGGAGCACCACCGCCCCCACCAGGGTGGAGTGCAAGATCAGGTCGGCCCGCGCCCGCGCCTGCTCGATGGCGGCCCCAGTGAGCTCGGGGAACACCCCCGCCCGGAAGTCCACCTCGGCCTGCATGCGCTCCCGGATCTCATCGACGAAGGAGACCACGTCCCCGCCGGCCACGTTGGCCGTCACCGTCTGCAGGCGCTGGCCGCCCCGGTGAAGGATGTTGTAGCGCCCTCCCGTCTGGGCGATGTCGGCGATCTGGTCCATGCGCACCAGATCCCCTTCCTGGCTGCGTACGGGAACCGCGCCCACCTCGGTGACCTGACGGCGATTCTCCTCGTCGAGCACCACCGCCACGTCGTGGAGGCGGCCCTCCCGGGCAATGCGGCCGACCACCTGGCCCTCGTAGCCCGTGCGCAGGGCTCGGATGGCGTCCACGGGACGCACCCCGAGACGCTTTAGGGCCTGGGCCCGCAGGCGCACCCGCAGCAGCGGCGTGCCCGGAGGCGAGCGAACCCGCACATCGGTGGCGCCCTCGATCCCCCGGATTAGGGAGGCCACCTCATTGGCCTTGCGGTCGAGGTATTCCAGGTCCTGCCCGTAGAGGTTCACCACCACCGGGGAGGCGTATCCGGAGATGGTCTCGTCCACCCGCTCGATCAGGAAGGTGTTGGCCTCGAAGCGGATGCCCGGGAACTCCCCCAGGATCCGGCGGAGCTCGTCCAGGACCCGCTGCTGCTCCTTGCCGGACATGGGCTCCAGGTCCACCTCGAACTCGCTGTAGTGGCTGCCGTAGGTGTCGGCCCCGCGCTCGGCGCGGCCGGCCCACTGGGACACCGAGACCACTCCCGGGATGTCCAGGAACTCCCGGGTGAGGCGCTTGCCGATGCGCAGGGACTCGTCCAGGGAGGTCCCCGGCTTGCTGGTGGTGTGGACGATGTAGTGCCCCTCCCGCAGGTCCGGGAGGAACTGCCCGCCCAGTCCGGGCAAAACGGCGATCCCGGCAGCGCACAGGATCAGGCTGCCGACGAAGGCCAGCACCGGGGTCCGGGACAGGGTCCCCAGGGCGGCCCCGTAGGCGGGGCGCAGCATCCGGATGAGGGGGGGCTCCCGGGAGGGCAGGTCCCGGCGGGCCAGCAGGACGTAGCACAGGGCCGGGGTCACCGTCAGGGCCACGGCTAGGGAGGCCAGGATGGCCAGGATGTAGGAGACCCCCAGCGGGGCGAAGAGGCGCCCCGCAACCCCGGTCAGCGTGAGCAGGGGGACGAAGACCAGGGCCACGATGAAGCTGGCGTAGATGACCGAGCCGCGCACCTCCATGGAGGCGTCGTACACCACCCGGGCGGGGGAGCGGGGGGAGCCGGCGCCCCGGTTCTCGCGCAGCCGGCGGTAGATGTTCTCGGTGTCGATGATGGCGTCGTCGGCCACCTCGCCCAGGGCGATGGCGAGTCCGCCCAGGACCATGATGTTCAGGTTCACTCCCGCCTGGAGCAGAACGATGACCGCGGTGAGCAGGGACAGCGGGATGGCCAGGGCGGAGATGAGGGCGGTGCGGACGTTGAACAGGAACAGCAGCAGCACCAGCACCACCAGGGCCCCGCCGATCTCCAGGTGGTGGACGATGTTGTCCATTGAGGCCTGGATGTAGTCAGCGGGACGGAAGAGATCGGGATGGAGCTGGATGTCCTTGGACGCGAGGATGGGCTTCTGCTCGGCCAGAACCCGCTCGACCTTCCGGCTCACCGTCAGGGTGTTGGCCCCGAACTGGACGATGATCATCATGACGATGCCGCGCTCGCCCATGATCTGCGCGGCGCCTATGGGGGGAGCGGCGCCGTCGGCCACCTCGGCGACGTCGCCGAGGGTGACATTGCCCCCCTCCCCGCTCTTCAGGACGACCTCGGACAGGGTCTCCGCGACGACCGGCTGACCGGTTACCTGCAGGGTAAGGCGCTGGTTCCGGTTCTCGATAAACCCGGTGCCGAAGATCCCGGTGGCATTCTCGGCGGCGGCCACCACCTCGTCGATGCCGAGATCGTGGCGCTTGAGGGCTTCCGGGCGGATCTGGACCTGGAGCTGGCGGATCTTGCCGCCGAAGACGTTGACGTCGGCCACCCCGTCGACGCTCAGGATCTGGGGCACCAGGCTCCAGTCCACCAGGTCGCGGAGCTCCTTGAGGTCCCGGGAATCGGAGGTGAGGCCGATGGTAAGCACCGTGGCCGAGGAAGACGACAACGGCAGGGGCTTGGGCGGGCCGGTGCCCGGGGGGAGCTGGTCCTGGACGCCGGAGAGGCGCTCGCTGACCAGCTGACGGGCCCGATAGATGCCGGTGTCCTGCTCAAAGACGGCGGTGACCACCGACAGCCCTTGGATGGACTCCGAGCGGACGTGGGCCAGGTTCAGGACCCCGGCCAGGG
>JAHEOG010000019.1 GCA_018609925.1 Gammaproteobacteria bacterium | reverse complement strand
TGGGAGCGCTGCGGCGAGCTGTTCGGAGCGCTCGAACGCTTCGAGATGACGGTGGGGAACCTGAAGGGGATGATCCAGGGGCGTCTCAGCCTGGGCGTGGTCACCACCGCCAAGTACTTCGCGCCCCGTCTACTGGGAGGCTTCTGCGAGCGTTATCCCGGGATCGAGGCCTCGCTGGAGCTGGCCAACCGGGACCAGCTGCTGGAGCGGCTCCGGGAAAGCCGGGATGACCTGTACATCATCAGCCAGCCCCCGGGGGACCTGGAGGTCGAAGCCGTTCCCTTCCTGAAGAACCCGCTGGTCCCGCTGGCCCGTTTCGATCACCCGCTGGCGAGCAGGGAGCGCGTCCCCTTGGAGGAGTTTGTCCAGTATCCTTTCCTCGCCCGCGAGCCGGGCTCCGGTACCCGTCGGGTGGTTCAGCACCTGTTGGCCAAGAAAGGCCTGAGCCTCCAGCCCAGGCTGGCATTGGGCAGTAACGAGGCCATCAAGCAGACCGTGGCCGCAGGCATGGGGGTATCGGTGCTGTCCGAGCACACCCTGACCAGCGGGGCGGAGGATGTCTGCCAGCTCCAGGTGGAGGGCTTCCCCATCGAGCTGCAATGGAATCTGGTCTATCCGAAGGGGCGGCAGCTATCGGTGGCGGGCCAGGCCTTCCAGGATTACCTGCTGGCCGAGGGCCCCAAGCTGGCTCCGGGCCCAATGAGGAGCGAGGCAAGCGCCTGAGCCCGGGGGGTGCGGGCGGAAACGGCTTGCGGGAAGGCGGGATCACTCCTGCCAGAATCGCCAATTGAGCCAGGGCAGGTCCTCGCAGGCCTCTCCGTCCCCGTCCTGGTCGAGGTTGTGGGGATCCCCCGGCTGATGGGATTCGAAGAATTGTTGGGCGGCGGGCTGGGTCTCGAAGTCGGAGCAGTCCTTCGCCGGTCCCTGGTAGCTCCCGCCGATGTTCGTCTGCCACTGCACGGCTCCGGACCAGGGTGGCGAGAAGGGCAGCTCCCATCCCGTATAGTCCCGCACGATCAGAGCGGCGGCGACCAGGAATAGCAGCACCAGGGTGAAACGCATGGCTCCCCCTTCAGTCGGACGGTTGGTCTAGGTCTCGGGGTCCGACCCCTCCACCCGGTCGCCGCCGCTCGCCTTTGCCCGGTAGAGGGCGGAGTCCGCGCGGTAGAGCAGCTCCCGGAGGGGTTCCGGCGGCTGGTACTGGGCCAGACCGATGCTGAAGGTTACCCCTTCACCCCCGATGTCGGTGAACGCCTCCCGCCTGATGGCCTCCCGCAGCCGCTCGGCCAGCTTATGGGCCCCGGCGATGTCCGTCTCGGGGGCGATCACCAGGAACTCCTCTCCGCCCCACCGGGCCAGGGCGTCCGCCTCGCGTAGCTGACCCTTTAAGCCCCCACAGAATTGGCTCAACACCTGGTCCCCCGCCTGGTGGCCCCAGCGGTCGTTGACGGTCTTGACTCGTCGAGGTCGATCAGGACCAGCGACAATGGGGTCCCGTAGCGATCCGCCAGGGCCGCGTGCTGTTCCCATAGCGGCTCGGCCCCACTCCGGCTTAGCACCTGGGTCAGGGCATCGTAATTCGCGCGGTGGGTGAGCTCCTCCTCCCGGCGCTTGCGCTCGCTGATGTCGGTGGATACGCCGTAGAGCCCGCAGACGCGGCCTTGCTCGTCGTAAAGGGGATTCTTGACCGCCAGGAAGGTCCGGTACTCCCCCTTGGAGGCCACGAAGACGAGCTCCTCCTGGCGGAGGGCTTGGTTCTGGACGACGACGGGCCGGTCGCTCTGGGCCACGAGCTCCCGGGCTGTCTCCCCAAAGAAGGCTTGGTCGGTCTGACCCCTGATCGGCCTGTCCTTCTACGTAGCCAACATGAGCGGCTCCACCTTCGTGGCGCTGCCGGCGAGCGGCTACCACAGCGGAATCGCGGTCTATCACTACGAGTGGCTGCCGGCGCTCATCATTGTGGCATTCGCCTGGTTCCTCTTGCCTGTGTTTCTCCGGGCCCGGGTCTATACGGCCCCGGAATACCTGGAGCGCCGGTTCGGCCATCGGACCCGGCTCGCCTTCTCCGGCTTCCTGCTGGTGGCCAACCTCCTCATCGACGCCGCCGGCGCCCTCTACGCGGGGGCCACCATCGCCTCGGTGCTGTTCCCGGGGATCCCGTTCGGGATAGTGGTGGCCGCCACCGCGGTGGTGGCCGGGGCCTACGTGGTGGCCGGCGGGCTGGGAGCGGTGGTGGTCAACGACGCCCTGCAGGCCGGCCTGATCCTGATTGGCGGGGCCCTCATCGCCTGCCTGGCCTGGCAGGAGGTGCCGTCCTGGTCGGCGGTGGCCGCGGCCGCGCCCCCGGAAGGGCTGCGCCTGATGCAGCCGGCGAGTGATCCGGTGATGCCCTGGCCGGGGCTGATCACCGGCGTGCTGGTCATCGGCATCTACTTCTGGTGCACCAACCAGTTCGTGATCCAGCGCGCCCTGGCCGCCCGCAGCCTCGACCACGCGCGGCGCGGGGCGCTGTTCGCGGGTCTGCTCAAGCTCCCCAACCTTTTCCTGCTGATCCTTCCGGGGGTTTTGGGGACGGCCCTGTACCCTGGGCTGAGCGATCCCGACCGGGTCTTCCCCATCCTCGCCTTTGACCTGCTGCCGGTGGGCCTGCGTGGACTCCTGCTTGCCGCCCTGGCGGCGGCCATCCTTTCCAGCCTGGAGGCCATCCTCAACTCGGCGGCGACCCTGTTCGCCATGGATTTCGTGGGATCCCGCGGCCGCGGGACCGACGACCGGCGCCTCGTACGCATCGGGCGGCTGGCGACCCTGGCCTTCATGGGCCTGGCCGCGGTCTGGACCCCGGTGATCGCGACCTTCCCCACCCTGTGGCAGTACCTCCAGTCGGTGCTGGCCTACGTAACGCCGCCGGTGGTGGCGGTCTTCCTGTTGGGGCTGTTCTGGCGCCGAGGCAATCAGGCCGGGGCGTTGGCGGCCCTGGGCGTTGGGGTGCCCCTGGGGCTGGCGGCCTGGATCGCCAACGAGGTCCTGGGGGTGCTGGATGTCCAGTACCTCTACGCCAGCGGGATGATGCTCCTGCTCGCCCTGGGCCTAGTAGTGGTGGGAAGCCGGGCCACCCCCCCGCCGGAGCCGGTCCGGGTCGCCCACACCTTTTCCCGATAGCAGTGGCGGACCCATCTGGCCGAGGACCGGCGCCGGCCCTGGTATGCGCGATTCGAGACCCTGTCCCTCGCCCTGACAGCCCTGACCGCGGCCCTGGTGGGCTGGTGGTGGTAGCCGGATTGTCCGCCCCGCTCGACTCCCCCCTTTGGGAGGGTTACTTCGCCGCTCTTTCCGGCTCCTCCCGGACGGTCAGGGAGGCGATGGCGAGATCGCCGCCGCCGTTGCGGACCACGAATCCGGCGAAGGGATCCCGGAAGCCCCGATCGGTGGCCTCAAAGACCGGCTCGTCGTCCAGCTCCACCCGCATCCGGCCTTCCCGGGTCCGGGTCCAGGTCAGGGTATGGGCCTCCCCGTCGGCCACTAGGACTGAGCCTTCGCTGCGGGCCACTGTGGAAGTGGTCCCGCGGGTACCCCGCTTGATCAGCTCCAGCTCGGTCTTTTCCTCTCCGGCCTTGGGACGCAAGAGGAGGCGGTAGCCGAGATTGGCCTTACCGCCCTGATAGGGACCCACCGACCACTCGCTGCCCTCCTCCCCGGGAGCTCGGGCCGTAAAGGTCAGCCGGAGGGCAAAGGCGTTGGCCGTCCGCTCGGGGAGCAGGGCCCGGGCGGCCTCGGGGTCTTGGGACTCTTCGGGCTCCTTTTCCTCCGGCTGGGAAGGGGAATCCGATCCCTGCTCTCTCCCTTTCAGCGCCTCCTCCAGGATTGCCCCGAACAGGTCCCGTCCCCGGCCTCCTTCCTCTTGCTTCGGTGGGGATCCTGCCTCGGACGGGGGCTCTGCCTCGGCCTCGTCGGGTCCCCTCCGGGGGGTCACGATGGAGTGCAGCCCCCGCTCGGTGACCCGGAAGGTGCCGGTAGTGACCCGCCAGGGGGAAGGGGCACTGCGACTCTCCCGGTCGAATTTCTGGGAATAAACGGTCCGGGTCCAAGGGTACTCATACCGGGCCAGGAGCTCCCGGAGATCGCGGATCAGCCAGGGGTCGGCCTCCCGCTCCTGCTCCGCCCGATCGAGGCGCTGGCGGAGCTCATCGATCATCTTTTGCAGTCGCTCGCCGTTCTCCTCCGGTCCTTTGGTTTGGGCGGCTGCCGTTCCGAAGAAGGGCAAGGAAGCGAGCATGAGGACCCATACGGCTTTGGTGAAAGGGCTTACCACGATGGCCTCCTCTTGATCGGTCCCCCTGGGGCCAAGATAGGAGGTTGAGGCGGGGTAGGGCTAGCCGGGTGCGCAAGGGAAGAGCATTGCCTGCGTTCCCCTGCCAAGTTGCAGAGATCGGAGGAAGCGCGGATCCTGGCTTCAGGGGCGCGGCAGGACGGGAATTTCCTTCGGAGGAGCCATGACGGGACCGACAATCAAGCGCCGTACCCTGCTTCGCCTGGCCGCTGCCTCCGGTGGCGCTCTGGCCCTGCCCATGATGGCCCGGGCCCAGGACTGGTGGTGGCAGCGCACCATGGATGCCTTCAAAGGCGGGGAGGACGGCTCGGGCGGGCTAGCGGCCTCCCGGATCCGGAAAGGGCTCAAGGAGGCCCTCCGCGTGGCCACCGATTCGGTCATTGCCCGCGTCGGGGAGCCCGGGGGGTATCTCCGGAACGCGGCCATCCGAATCCCGCTGCCCGGCTACCTGGACGACACTCGGTCCGTGCTGCGGCGGGTGGGGGCGGGGGGCATGCTCGACGACCTGGAGGTGCGGCTGAACCGGGCCGCCGAGGAGGCCGCTTCGCACGCCCGTGACCTGTTCGTGGAGGCCATCGCCGAGATAGACGTGGAAGACGCCCGGCAGATCCTCGACGGCCCCGACGATGCGGCCACCCGCTACTTCCAGCGCACCATGACGCCCGATCTCCGCCGCACCTTCCGGCCCGTCGTGGAGCGGGAGCTGGGGCGGGCCGGGGCGATCGAGTCCCTCGACCGGATTTCCGGGCGCCTCGAGGGCGTGCCCTTTGCCCCTTCCCTCGGGGAGGAAGCCCGGGACCGCCTCGTCGAGCACGGGGTGGACGGGGCCCTGGACGGCATCTTCCACTACCTGGCCTCGGAGGAGGCCGCGATCCGCAATGATCCCGCCAGGCGTACCACGGACTTGCTGCGGGAGGTCTTCGGCTAGGCAGGCGGCGTTAGCGGTTGGGCGGTCGGGGTTACAGGATCGAGGCCCGAACGGCTTCCTGGTCCTCGGGTTGGATCTCCCCGGCTTCGGGGTGGTTCGGGGCCCGACTCAGGGCCTGGCCGAACATGGCTTGGGCTTCCTCCTCCCGGTCCTGCTTTTCCAGGATCTGACCGAGGAGGATCCGGGCGTCGGCGCGCGATGGGGCCTCGGGCGTCGGCCCCTGGGCGAGGTAGTCCCTGAGGGCCTGCTCGGCCCGGGAGAGGCGCTTACTGGACTCTTTCGCGGTTTGGGCGAACTGGTAGTGGGCCCGCAAATCGGGATCCGGGGCGGTCATCCGCTTTTGGTAGAGGGAAAAGGCCTGGGCGTAGCGTCCCTGTTCCCGGAGGGTTCCCGCGACCCAGCGGTGGGGCCGGTCCCGTTCGGGGGCGATCTCTGCTGCCTTGCGGTAGAGGGCGAGGGCGCGCCCGCGCTCGCCCGCTTCCTCCAGCAGCAGCCCGCGGCAGCGCAGGGCCGCCAGCTGGCTGCGTCCGGCGAGCTCCTCGATGTGGTCTTGGGCCTGCTCGCGGGAGCCGCCGAGGAACCCGGGCGCTTTTAGGAGGTAGGCGACCAGGGCCACCCGGGCGTGGATGTGGTCGGGGTCCATCTCCAGGGCCTGCTCGAGCTGGGCCTTGACCTCGGTGGCGTATTGGGCCCGGCTAAACAGGCCGACCCGCTTGGCGAGCACTGCGTTGGCCCTACCCAGCCAGTAATGGTGGCGAGCCTTCCCCGCCGGGCGGTCCGCGGCCTCGCGGAGCAGCTCCCTGGCCTTGCGGACGTTGTGGCGGCGTAGGGCGATGCGACCCAGGAAATACGCGGGCTCCGCGGCCCGGGGCTGCTCCTCGCGGATGCGCTGGAATTCGGTCCGGGCCCGATCGAACTGGCCCTCCTGGAACAGGGAGCGGGCGGATTCTAGATCGGCCGGCCCGCTGGCGGCGGCGGTCCCTCCGAGGAGGAGCGCCAGGATTCCCACGACGGGGAGCACGCTAAGTCTTTTCATCATCTACCTTGCCCCATGGCCTTCAGGGTGTCTGGCGAGGAGCCCACGGGAGAAAAGGACCGAGCGCCCCATCGCCGTAGGAGGGTGAAGCCCGGAAAAAGTTCCGCAGCCCGGGGAGGGCTCGGTCCCGGACCCCCTTCGCACCGTTGGCGAGCCGGCGGTAGAATGCCCCGCCCATTGCTGTCCACGTGGGATCCCATGGCGGTCGCCACCTTCCGCTTCTTCGAGGAGCTCAACGATTTCCTTCCGCCGCAGCGGCGGAAGGTCGAATTCGAGCATGCATTCGACCGCCGGGCCTCGGTCAAGGACATGATCGAGGCGCTGGGAGTCCCCCACCCGGAGGTGGAGCTGATCCGGGCCAACGGCGAGTCGGTGGGCTTCGACTACATCGTGGGCGACGGTGATCGCATCCTGGTCTATCCGGTGTTCGAGTCCTTCGACGTCTCCGAGCAGGTCCGGGCGCGCCGCGAGGCCCTGCGGGTGCCGCGCTTCGTGCTCGACACCCAGCTCGGTACGTTGGCGCGCTACCTGCGGCTGTGCGGCTTTGACAGCCGGTACCGCAACGACTACGACGACGCGGAGGTGGCCCGCATCTCGGCCGAGGAGGGCCGCATCCTGCTCACCCGAGACCGGGGCGTGCTCAAGCGCCGGATCGTCACCCGGGGCTATTACGTTCGCAGCGACCGTCCCCGGGAGCAGCTTTCGGAGGTCCTGTCCCGGTTCCAGCTCCGCGGGGTCGCTCAGCCCCTGACCCGCTGCCCGCGTTGCAACGGGGTCCTCCGGGATGTCGAGAAGTCGGCCATCGAGCACCGGCTGGAGCCCCTGACCCGGCGCTACTACGATGCCTTCCGCATATGCGCCGACTGCGGGGCGCTGTACTGGCGGGGCAGCCACGTCCGGAACATCGAGCGGCTGCTCGCGAACGCCTG